>NZ_VNIB01000004.1 GCF_008124615.1 Geothermobacter ehrlichii | reverse complement strand
CATAAGGCACCTCCTGAATAGGGGTTTGTGTGATCTTCCTAGCCTACCAGGATCGGCCTGGTAGGCAGGAGGTGCCTTTTTAGAGGATTATCAGGCTTGACAAACCTGCTTTCTTGCCTGCCGTTCCAACTGGGCCAGGGTTTCTCGCAACGCGCTGTCGTCAAGAGATTTCTGCTCAATTCTGTGTGCCGCCTGGCTCAGTGTGGTCAGGTCCCGGCGCAGACGATCGGCAAGCCGGGTCAGTTGCAGGCCGGGGGTACGCCAGGTCAGCCACGCCGCGATCGCCCTGGCTCTGGCCATGGGCTGCCGCCGACCGGGGCCGGAAAGGTCGGACGGACGAAGGCCAAAGGCGGCACAGACCGTATTGATAATCCCTTCGATGGTTATCTCGGAAGAAAAATCCTCACCGGCCCTGGCCAAAGCCTGTTCAATGAAGTCATCGCTGCCGAGCAGCCGGCCTTCCCGGTTGCCGCGATGGAATTCGGCGCGGTGGCCTTCGCTCATGCCATCCTGAATGAAGCGTTGATACCGGGCAGTGGCCTTGTCCCGGTCCTCTGCCAGTTGTCCGAGAACGTAGTCGGTTGTCAGCCAGGGCGTTGTCTCCAGGTCCAGGTAGGCCCTGTGGCTTGACCATGGATACTCCTGCAGGGAGTTGACCATCCCGGCCCGCAGAGGGTTGAGGTGGATGTAGCGGACCAGTTCCAGCAGGTAGGTGTCCGCATCGACCAAAAGCGCTTTGAACCGCCCTTGGAAAAGATGTCCGGTGCGCTGTTCGCGCCGATTGAAATACTGCGTGTAGCGAAAGGCAAGGTTCTGGATGATTTTCGACAGAGGAATCTCCGCGACCTGCACGGCAAGATGGACGTGATTGTCCATGAGGCAGTAGGCGTGAACACGGTGCTGGTAGCGCTGGATTCCCGACTGAAGAAGCAGCAGGAATCTGGTTCGATCCGCGCGGTCGGCAAAGATGGCGTCGCCACCGTTGCCGCGCAGCATCACGTGGTAAAGGGCGCCGGGATAGTGGATGCGAGGCTTGCGGGGCATGGTGAAAGGGTAGCTTGAAAAGCAGGTTTGTCAAGCCTGACCCCTTAGGCTTTTCAGACCGAGAAAGTGCCTCGGCTACCGAACGCCCCATGAAGTGTTCATGGAAGCGATCTCTGGTGCACTTGCAAAGTGAATTCGCCCCCTCTCGATGCTTGGGTTAGGCATAATTGGTATAAATTATAGAACTACGATGCCATGTTTTGGCAATAAATTTTTAAGTGTATAGTCGCGATGATAAATAGCTGCTTGATGAAATTGATAAACCTCTTTTTTCTTCATTTCATGAGAGTGTTCTATGTATTCAAAGTCATCTTTTTGTTGTTCCCAATCATGTTTCGAGAAATGCAAAGCCTCATAATCTTCTATTTCAAACAATTCTCCACTACTTATAGCCTCAATCCATGCTTTTATTCGCCCTTCTTTTGCACTTTCTAATCGAAGTATCTCATCCACCTTACCTTTTATCGAATCAAATGGTACCGGTTTTTTAGAAATCCCTGCTTTTTCAGCATAATCTCTGAATGCCGCATGCAATTTTTCACAAGCTTCTAAGAATGTAGCAGGATTATCCCTCCAACCAGAATCTCTATTGTCCTTCTTAAAATTAAATCTCCATCTTAGGAAGGGTCTGTCGGGATATGTGCCTACCGCACCATGCCCAAGGGCTCCTGTAGCGATACTCGCTCCCCTACTGGCAATATTTCGATAATTCTTAATAATAAAACGAGGAGTGTATTTGGTTAGAAATGAAGAAAACTTATTCATAATATAAGCTTTTACCTCAGGATCTTTCACGTCTAACTCAAAAGATGTTCCATCAACTTTATTATTTCTTGAGCTAACACCTGAAAATCCATAATGAGAAAACGTGTCGGCATAAACATGGGCCATAATTCCCATAAGAGTTAAACCATATTCATTTTTAACAGAAACGGCATGCCTGATATGATTTTTTACCATTTTTTGTGCCAGCTCACTATCTTTAACACATGTAAGCTTTTTAGAAAGTGTATCACCCTTACCACCAGGAAAAAAATGAAATGGAACCCATACATGGCGTTGCTCAACATGGTCAGCAACTGCATTCTCAATTGCTTCAGAATTGGTGTGTGCTGTTGCTATAGTTTGAAACATACCTCCATCTTTATGGACTTCGCTATCATTAGCCGTTGAATCGTCAACGTATTGAGCAGCATAAGCAATAACTCGCGCATGTTTAACCTCTAAACCTGCGGCTCTTGCCATTGCATATGTTCCGTAATAGTGCATGTCTTCTTGCATGATAACTCTCCTTTCGATAATAAATGATGTACTGATGCCTAACAGGAATTAGGCGGAATCGGTTTTATTGGATAAAGCGGATTCCGCGTTATTGAATAAAACGGAACAACCTATAACAACCGCATCACAACGGCTGTAACTATCGGAAAATAGAGGAAAGGAGACGCCGGCTGGTAGTTTGGTGTGGATGGCTGTGGCTGCGTGGATATCCCCCTCTCTGGATTCCCCGGCGTGCCGTGGAACGCTGTTTGACAGCCTAAAAAATTTCTCAGGGTATGTCAATCTCCCATTTGCCCGGAATCATGACGGTTTTCGATGTTGGGGGGGTGTATTTGGCGGACAGGTTGTGGAGGGTGGGTAAAGGCGGGCGGCAGGTGACGAGGGCGCTTGCTCTTCGTCGGGGCCTGCCGCCCGCCAGGTTCCGTCTCAGCCCGGCAGAATCTCGTACTGCTCGAGATGGAAGTGGGGACGGGCGTGGATGGCGATCTGTTTTTCGTAGCGGCGCTCGATATCCTCGATCCCTTCGTGCTCGTCGTCGGTGAGCAGGTCGGCGATGTCCGGGTGCACCAGCAGGGTCACCCGGTAGCCCGGCATGCCGCGAATCTCGCGCCGCAGCTCGCGGAAGATTTCGTAGACGGTGGTCAGGCGGCTCTTGATGTAGCCCTTGCCCTCGCAGTAGGGGCAGGGCTCGCAGAGGGTGCGGCCGATGCTTTCGCGCACCCGCTTGCGGGTCATCTCCACCAGGCCGAGTTCCGAAATCTTGAGGATGTTGGTCTTCGCCTTGTCGTTTTTCAGCGCCTCTTCGAGGGCGGCGTGGACCTTTTCGCGGTGCGCCTCGCGCTCCATGTCGATGAAGTCGATGATGATCAGCCCGCCGAGGTTGCGCAGGCGCAGCTGGAAAGCGATCTCCTTCACCGCCTCGAGGTTGGTCTTGAGGATGGTGTCCTCGAGGTTGTGCTTGCCGACGAAGCGGCCGGTGTTGACGTCGATGGCGGTCAGCGCCTCGGTCTGTTCGATGATGATGTAGCCGCCGCTCTTCAGCCACACCTTGCGGCCGAGGGCGCGGCTGATCTCGATTTCGAGCCCAAAGGCGTCGAAGATCGGCTCGTCCTGCTCGTACAGCTCGATGGCGTAGTTCAGGGTCGGCATGAAGGTGGCCAGGAAGCTGACGATCTTGTCGTATTCCTGCCGGTTGTCGACGATGATGCGGTCGACGTCCTCGGTCAGGATGTCGCGCAGCACCTTGGTGGTCAGGTCGAGGTCGGAGTGGACCAGGCAGGGGGCGTGGCGGTGCTCCAGTCGCTTGTTGATATCCTCCCACAGCCCGACCAGCAGCTCCATGTCGGCGCGCAGCTCCTCCATGCTCTTGCCTTCGGCGGCGGTGCGGACGATGAAGCCGGTTCCGGGCGGGCGGATCGATTCGACCAGCTCGCGCAGCCGGTCCTTCTCCTCTTCGTTCTCGATGCGCCGCGAGATGCCGATGTGGTCGACGGTTGGCATGTAGACCAGGTGACGACCGGGCAGGGAGATGTGCGAGGTGATGCGCGCGCCCTTGGTGCCGATCGGTTCCTTGGCCACCTGCACCACGATTTCCTGTCCTTCCTGCAGTAGGTCTTCGATGGGGGGGAGCTGGCGCTCCTCCGGCCCCTCCAGGGGCTCGGCGTGCATGCTGCGCCCCTCGACGAACTGCTCGACGGCCTCCATTTCGGCCAGCACGTCGGCGACATAGAGAAAAGCGGCCTTTTCCAGGCCGATGTCGACGAAGGCGGCCTGCATGCCGGGCAGAACCCGGATCACCTTGCCTTTGTAGATGTTGCCGACGATGCCGCGTTCGCGGCGGCGTTCGATGTACAGTTCGGCGATGTGCCCGCTTTCGAGCAGGGCGACCCGGGTTTCGTGCGAGGTGGTGTTGATGACCAGCTCCTTGGTCATGGTTCCTCCCGTAATATTTGAGTAAGTTCTTGAAAACTTTTTTCCACCACAGGGGCCGGTTTCGGCTCGAAAGCCGCTGTCAACGCTTCAGGCGCCGAGAGGGAGAGGGAGCGGAGAAAAGCAAACAATCGATCTTGGTTTTAACCCGACAGAGATTTTGTTTTTTTTCCCGCCTCCACACCTCTCCGGCTCAGCGTTAACCGGATGCCCGTGGTGCAGAATCTACTTCCCGAAGCAATCCAGGCCGTTGCGCATGCTGACGGCGGTCTTGCGGATGCTCAGGTCGCGGGCCCGCTCCGGGCCGATGCCGAGCAGGTGGCCGAGAACGGGCAGCGGACTGCCTTTGGCCAGGGTCAGCCGCAGCTGTCCAGCCTGCAATTGCAGGTCGAGCACGTCTTTGCGGATGTCGATCGTCTTGCGGCCGTTTTTGGTCTGCCGTTCGGCATCGACCCGTTCGGCGGCGAGAAAGGCCGCGCAGCGTTCGGCCAGGTCCGCCGGAGTTTCGGCGGGCAGCTCGACCCGATAGCTGGCGCTGACAATGCTAGCAGACGGGCTGGGGGTTTGCCAGGCGACCTCGGCCGCCTGCAGGATGGCCAGTCCCGGCGGCAGTTCGGCGTTGAGGCGGCTTCTGACCTCGTCGGCCGGCAGCGGGTGGGCCAGTTCCAGGTCGATGATTTCGGCGTCCGAGGCGATGCCGGTCGGCAGGGCGTCGGGAAAGGCGATTTTCGGATGCGGATGAAAGCCGCCCGAATAGCCGATCGGCAGCTTTGCCCTACGCACCGCCCGGTGGAAGGCGGTCATGAATTCGAGGTGGCTGACGAAGCGCACCCGGCCTTCCTTGCGCAGGCGCAGACGCACCTTGCAGCGGCTGTCCGTCGCCGGCGTGGCGGCCGTCCGGACCGGCCCTGCGGTCGGGGGTAGCGAGGAGGAGAGGCGCGGCCGGATTTGTCCGAAGTCGCACAGCCCGCAGCCGTGGCAGGCGCCCTGCCGGCAGTCGGCGGTATAGGCGCCCTCCAGCGCCCGGCGGCGTTCGCGCAGAAAGAAGCTCTTGGGGAGGCCGCAGTCGATGTGGTCCCAGGGCAGAATCTCCTGCTCGTCGCGGCTGCGCAGGTAGCGGTCGGGGTCGGTCCCGGTCTGCTGCATGGCCTGCTGCCAGAGGTCCCAGCGGAAATGCTCGCCCCAGCCGTCGAAGCGGCAGCCGAGCTCAAAGGCCGCTTCGAGCAGGCGGCCGAGACGGCGGTCACCGCGGGCGAATATCCCTTCGAGCAGCGACATGCGCGGATCGTGGTACTTGAAGCGCAGCTTCCTCTTCTTCAGCCCCTCCTTCAGTTCCTGCTGCCTGCGGACGGTCTCTTCCAGACCGATCTGTGCCTCCCACTGAAAGGGGGTGTGCGGCTTGGGTACGAAGGTGGAGACCGAGACGTTGACATCGGCGCCCCCCGCGCTTCCCTTGCCGGTCTGCTTGACCCGGGCGGCGAGATCGACGATGGCGGCGCGGTCGTCCCCGGTTTCGGTCGGCAGGCCGATCATGAAGTAGAGCTTGATCAGCCGCCAGCCGAGGGCGAAGGCGGCCCGGCTGCCGTCGAGCAGGTCCTGTTCGCTGATCCCCTTGTTGATGACGTCGCGCAGCCGTTCGGTCCCCGCCTCCGGGGCGAGGGTGAAGCCGGTCTTGCGCACCTTGCGGATCTCGTCCATCAGCTCGGCCGACAGGGAGCCGACCCGCAGGCTGGGCAGGGAGATGGCCACCTTCTCGTCGGCGTGGCAGTCCATCAGGTGCTTCAGCAGGGGTTCGAGCTGCGAATAGTCACCGGTGGAGAGGCTGAGCAGCGACACCTCGTCGTAGCCGGAATGGCGCAGGGATTGTTCGACGATGGACGCGACCGTCTTCGCCGAGCGTTCGCGCACCGGGCGGTAGATGTAGCCCGCCTGGCAGAAACGGCAGCCGCGGGTGCAGCCGCGGGCGACCTCGACCGCCACCCGGTCGTGCACCGTGTTCATGAAGGGGACGATGGGACGCAGCGGGTAGGGGGCGCTGTCGAGATCGGCCAGGACGCGGCGCCGGACCCGTTCCGGGGCGCCGTCCAGGGGGCGGACGGCGCGCAGGGTGCCGTCCGGATGGTAGTCGACCTGATAGAGGGAGGGGACGTAGACGCCCTCGACGGCGGCCAGCTCCCGCAGCAGGCGCTGCCGGTCCCAGCCGCTCTTCCTGCCCTGCCGGACCAGTGCGCACACCTCGACCACCGCCTCCTCGCCGTCGCCGATCACCGCGAGGTCGAAGAAGTCGGCCAGCGGCTCCGGGTTGTAGGCGCAGGGGCCGCCGACCACGATCAGCGGGTGGCTTTCGTCCCGCTGCTCGCGTCGGCGGGGGATGCCCGCGAGATCGAGCATGTTGAGCAGGTTGGTGTAGCTCAGCTCGTACTGCAGGGTGAAGCCGATGATGTCGAATGCGGCCAGCGGCCGCTGGCTTTCCAGGCTGCGCAGGGGATCGCCGGCCGAGCGCAGCTCGGCCTCCATGTCGGGCCAGGGGGCGTAGGCGCGTTCGGCGGCCAGCCAGTCGAGGTCGTTGAGGATGCGGTAGAGGATGGCGAAGCCGATGTGGCTCATGCCGACCTCGTAGACGTCGGGAAAGGCGAGAGCGACGCGCAGATCGACGGTGCCTGTGTCCTTCGGCCGGCTGTTCAGTTCGTCGCCGAGGTAGCGCGAAGGTTTTCGGATGCGGTTGAAAATGGCGTCGTTCATCGTCCGTCTTTCCGTTCGGTTGTTTGCCGGCCTTCCGTTTTGGCGGCCGGTTCGGGCAAAGTTACACACTATAGCAGATGGCGCTTTTTTTCACCAGCGGGTAAAGGGGGTGGGAGGTCGGGCTGGCTGAAGCCCTGCGGTCTGTGCTAGACTCCGCTCCCATGGAGCGATTGTTCAAGGGCATCATGCAGTTTCGCCGGGAGGACTTTCTGGCCCATCGGGAGCTCTTCTGCCGGCTGGGGCGGGAGCAGAGGCCGCACACCCTCTTCATTGGCTGTTCCGATTCGCGGGTCGTGCCGAGTCTGATCACCCGGACCCATCCGGGCGAGCTCTTCATCGTACGCAACGTGGCCAATATCGTACCGCCCTACCGGCAGACCGAGGAGTTCGTCGCCACCACTTCGGCCATCGAGTACGCGGTCAAGGCCCTCGAGGTCGACTGCATCGTGGTCTGCGGCCATTCCAACTGCGGCGGCTGCGCGGCGCTGCACAAGAGTCACGACGAGCTGGCCGAGCTGCCGCACGTGCGCAAGTGGCTGCAGGTTTCGGCCGAGGTGCCGGAGCGGGTCGCCCGGCTGGCGGTGGAAGGGACGCCGGAAGAACGCGAGTGGCTGACCGAGCGGGTCAACATTCTGGTGCAGATGCGCAACCTGCTGACCTATCCGTTCATCGCCGAGCGGGTGAAGGGGGGGCGGCTGGAGATTCTCGGCTGGCACTACATCATCGAAACCGGCGAAATCTACAATTTCAACGACGAACTCGGTGCTTTCGAGCGCATAGGGCGGGAGTAGTCCGGCTTTTCAGTCCTCGTCTTTCGCCTGCAGCCCTCCCCAGGCCGGATCGGTGGCGAACTGCCGCAGCAGGTGGGCCTCCGGGTTCTGCCGGTAGAACTCCTCTTCGCTGAAACAGAAACGGTAGCTGTCGCAGTAGGCGCGCAATGTCCGGTAGGCCTCGTTGACGCGGCGGATTTCCTCCGGATCGCCGCCATGCCGGTCCGGATGCAGTTTCTTGACCAGGCTGCGGTAGCGGTCGCGGATGGTCGCCAGGCTGATCCGTTCGTTCGCGTCCAGGCCGAACGTCTGCAGCGCCCGGCGCAGGTCTTCGTAGCTCGTCGGTTCCATGGTGTCCCCTTCGTTTCCGGACCATTGTGAGGCGGTCCTTGTCTTTTTGCATACCACGGCCGGGTGGCGCCGGCAAATTTGTCGTGTCCGGCCACGGGGATTCTCCCGCTTGCGGTCGCTTCCGGCCCTGTGTTAAAAAGCGGTTCTAAACTCTTGTTTTCTTGCCAGGGAGACCCGCCATGAATCTCGACATTCTTCCAGTTGACAATCCCAAGCCGGGGATCGGGGACGAAGCGAACCTGGTCTTCGGCAAGCAGTTTACCGACCGGATGTTCGTTATGGAGTACGATGCCGGTCGCGGCTGGCATTCGGCGCGCATCCAGCCCTACGCTCCCTTCACGCTCGATCCGGCGGCCATGGTTCTGCATTACGCGCAGGAGATCTTCGAGGGGCTGAAGGCCTTTCGGCGCGAGGACGGTTCGGTGGTGCTGTTCCGGCCGGCGGACAATGTCGCCCGGTTCAACCGCAGCGCCAGGCGCATGTGCATGCCCGAGGTCGACGAGGAGTTCTTTCTCGACGCCATCCGGCAGCTGGTAAGGCTCGAGGAACGCTGGGTGCCGCGCAGTCACGGCACCAGTCTCTACATCCGGCCGACCATGATCGCCTCCGAGCCGATGCTCGGCGTGCGGCCTGCTGACAGCTATCTCTGCTACGTGATCCTTTCGCCGGTGGGGGCCTACTACAAGGGCGGGATCGCGCCGGTCAAGATCTGGATCTCCGATTTCTACGTCCGGGCCGCCCATGGCGGCACCGGCGAGGTCAAGACCGGCGGCAACTATGCCGCCAGCCTCTACGCCGCCCGGGAGGCGGCGGAGCGCGGCTACGACCAGGTGCTGTGGCTCGATGCCAAGCACAAGCGCTATGTCGAGGAAGTCGGCAGCATGAACATGTGCTTCGTCTTCGACGGCAAGCTGGTCACCTCGCCGTTGCACGGCACCATCCTCGACGGCATCACCCGCCGTTCGATTCTCACCCTGGCGCGGGAGATGGGCCTTGAGGTCGAGGAGCGGGCGCTGACGGTCGACGAGATCTTCGAAGGCGTCGAGTCGGGTCGGCTGACCGAGGCTTTCGGTACCGGCACGGCCGTGGTCGTCTCTCCGGTCGGCCAGTTTACCTACCAGGGCAAGACGGTGCGGCTCGGCGACGGTGAGACGCCCGGCGAGATCACCCGCAAACTCTACGACACCCTGACCGGCATCCAGTACGGCCGGCTTCCCGACCCGCACGGCTGGGTGGTCGCGGTCTGATTTTCAAGACGGACTGAAGTGGGCGAGGGGCCCCTGTCGCGACGGCAGGGGGCCCCTCTTTTTTTTGAGTAATCAGACATCTCTTTGAGTACTCAATTGATTGCGACTGGCCTTTGGATACGGGTGGTCCGGCGCCCTCCTGGCGGATTTCAGTCCAGATGCCTGTCGGATATTGTTCTTTTGTATCGGCATGTTTGTAGCGTAGACATATTTTGTTTCGCTGACGGTCGCCTGTCTTTGTGATGCTGGTTTGAAAATTGCTTGCAAGGTTGGGGCTCCGTTTTGACAATCCGTTTGCCGGTGCGACCGGTCAACCACCTGTGGAGGTAAGGATTCATGTGCCGTATCGGTGCAATCAAGAGTCTCGACTATGTTCATCCGAGCATGGCGCTGCAGCTGATGCAGTCGCAGCAGAAAGGGCATGACAATTCCGGTTTCGCCATGGTCATGCACGATCTGGGCGGCATCTTCGAAAACTACAAGCACCTGCCGACCCTCTCGATGGCGGCGACCGACGAAGGGGTCAAGATCGCCGAGGACATCCTGCACCGGGCGGGATTCCAGCGGGTGATGCAATGGGTCCCCGAAACCGATCCGCAGCCGGGGCTGGACATCAACGCCATGCCCAACTACGTGTTCGAAACCTTCGACTATCCGAAGCATCTGCGTAACGCGGAGCAGACGGAGAAGGAAGAGCTGCTGCTCGACATGCGCCTGGCGCTGCGGCGGGCGCTGGAGCCGAACGAGGAAGGGTTCGTCTATTCCTTCTGGCCGGACGTGGTGACGCTGAAGGAGATCGGCGATCCGCGCGACATCGGCACCTACTTTCGCCTCTGGGAGCCGGACGACCGCTTCACCGCCCGGGTGATCACCGCCCAGTGCCGGCAGAACACCAACTACGACATCGTCCGCTACGCCGCCCATCCCTTCCATCTGCAGGGCTACACGGCGCTGGCCAACGGCGAGAACACCTTCTATCTGAAGAATGTCGAGTTCCAGCGCAAGCTGCACCGGGGCTACATCGGTTTCGAGTCCGATTCCCAGTGTTTTCTCTACACCCTGCACTACGTGCACCGCCAGCTCGGCTGGCCCCTGCGCTACTACAAGCACGTAATCACCCCGCTGCCGTTCGAGGAGATCGAACAGCGCGAGGACAAAGAGCAGCTCAAGGCGATCCGCCAGTCGCTGGCGCACCTGGAGATCAACGGACCCAACACCATCATCGGCGTTTTGCCCGACCACACCATGTTCACCTGCTGCGACGCCAAGAAGCTGCGGCCGGTCGTCGTCGGCCGGGACGAGAAGACCGTGGTCATCTCGTCGGAGGTCTGCGGCATCAACGAGATTCTGCCGCACCGCAACTGGGAGGAGGACATCTACCCCCACGAGAGGGAAATCGTGGCCATTGACAACAGCCTGGAGGTTCAGCGATGGAGACAATGAAGGTTCAGAATGTCACGCCGAACGATCTTCCGTGGAAGATCCGTTACGACGCCAGTCGCTGCACCCTGTGCGGATCCTGTGTCTCCGCCTGTTCCTTCCGCGCCATCGAGTGCAAGGTCGAGCGGCGGCGGCTGATCTTTTCCGAGTCGGATATCCCCGAGCCCAAGGCGCGGTTCTCGGCCGTACCGGTCATCCGCCAGGTCCGGTCGATCAAGAACTATTGCCGCGGCTGCGGGATCTGCGAAAAGGTCTGCCCCAACGACGCCATCCGCCCCGAGCGCAATCCCGACACGCGGCATCCGATCGTCATGCGCTGTCTGGCCGGCGATTCGATCAAGCGCGGCGGCCGCAAGAACCTCGAGTCGACCCAGCGCACCCTGGACAAGATCCGGGTCGGGCGGATTTCGCAGATGACCGACCCGAGCCTCGACGCCCAGCGTCACACCTTCGACCTGCTGGCGCCCTTCGGCCGTATCCTGCCCCCGGAGAAGCTGCCTCTCGGCACCTCTCCCGAGGGCCTGCTGCAGTTTCAGGAGAACACGCCGCCGGTGCGCTGGATCTATCCGGTGATCATCGGCGACATGTCGATCGGCGCTCTTTCCTGGCGGATGTGGGAGGCGGTCGCCATGGCGGTGGCCTACCTCAACGAGGAGTGCGGCCTGCCGGTGCGCATGTGCTCTGGCGAGGGCGGGGTGCCGGTGCGGCTGCTGAAGTCGCGCTATCTGAAATACATGATTTTGCAGATCGCCTCCGGCCATTTCGGCTGGAACCGGATTGCCAAGGCGATGCCGCACATGGTGGAGGATCCGGCCGGCATCCTGATCAAGATCGGCCAGGGCGCCAAGCCGGGCGACGGCGGCCTGCTGCAGGCACAGAAGGTCGCCGAGCACATCCAGGCGATCCGCGGCGTGCCCAAGGCCGACCTGCTCAGTCCGCCGAACCACCAGGGGCTCTATTCGATCGAGGAGAGCGTGCAGAAGATGTTCCTCTCCTTCAACGCCGCCTTCAAGTTCCGGGTGCCGGTGGCGATCAAGGTGGCCGCCAGCGCCACCTCGGTGTCGGTGTTCAACAACCTGGTGCGCGATCCCTACAACATCGTCGGTGGTTTCTTCCTCGACGGCATCGACGGCGGCACCGGCGCCGCCCACGAAGTCTCCCTCGACCACACCGGCCATCCGATCGTTTCCAAGCTGCGCGACTGCTATCTGGCGGCGGTGGCGCAGGGTCGCCAGGGACAGATTCCCCTCTGGGCCGCCGGTGGTCTGGGCAAGACCGGCGATCTGGCCGCCGACGCCTTCAAGATGATCTGCCTTGGCGCCAACGGCGTCTTCACCGGCAAGCTGATTCTGCAGATGGCCGGCTGCGTCGGCAATGACATGGGGCGCTGCAATGCCTGCAATACCGGGCTCTGCCCGGTCGGCATCACCACCCAGGAGCCGCCGCTGGTGCACCGGCTCGACCCGGAGCGGGTGGCGCAGAACATCGTCAACTATTTTCTCGCCATGGACACCGAGCTGAAGAAGCTGATGGCGCCGATCGGCAACAGTTCGCTGCCGGTTGGCCGTTCCGACGCCCTGGTGGCGACCGACCGGGCGGTGGCCGACAAACTGCAGATTCAATACGTCTGTTAAGGAGATACCGATATGGCAGCGAAAATTATCGGTTTTGACGAGAACAACCGGCGCATCTCGACCCAGCAGCTGCTGCAGAAGATCTACGCGGCGCTGGAGGCCGGGGAAACGGAATTCGAGATTCTGTCCTCCGGTCATCACGACATCGGCGGTCCGCTGTGGACCGAGGATGGCGCGCCGCTGAAGTTTCGGGTGAAGAATCCCGGGCAGCGGGTCGGCTCCTTCGGCCTCGACGGCACCGAGATCGTGGTCGAGGGCTCGGCGCCGGCCGATGCCGGCTGGCTCAATGCCGGGGCGGAGCTGACCATCCTCGGCGACGGCGGCGACACCACCGCCCACTGTGCAGCTTCGGGCAAGATCTACGTCGCCGGCCGGGTGGGAACCCGCTCCGGTTCGCTGATGAAGCACGACCCGGCCTACGAGCCGCCTGAGTTCTGGGTGCTGAAGCGCACCGGTTCCTTCAGTTTCGAGTTCATGGGCGGCGGCGTCGCCGTCGTCTGCGGCTATGGCTGCGAGAACGAGGAATCGGTGCTGGGCGACCGGGCCTGCGTCGGCATGGTCGGCGGCACCATCTACGTGCGCGGACCGGTCAAGGGGCTGTCGAACGATGTCTGGCAGCTCAATCTCGATGATGCCGACCGCGCCTTTCTCGAGCAGGGGCTGCCGCTCTTTCTGCAGAAGATCGGCCGGCCGGAGTTGCTGGACGAGCTGGGCGATTTTTCCCGCTGGCGCAAGATCGTCGCCAAGAGCTACGAGGAGCGCAAGGTCCATTCGCGCATCAGCATACGCGAATTCCGCGAGCAGAAATGGGTCGAGGGCGGCATTTTCGGCGATGTCGTGCAGGACGACTGCCTGCATGTCGCCGGGCTGGTCAACACCGGCGAAGACCGGCTGAAGATTCCGCGTTGGCAGGACAAGCGCTTCGGCGCCCCCTGCCAGGTTGCCTGCCCCTCGAACATTCCGACCCAGGACCGGATCAATCTGCTGCGTCGGGGCAAGTACGAGGAGGCGCTGCAACTGGTGCTCAAGTATTCGCCCTTTCCGGCCAGCGTCTGCGGTGAGGTCTGCCCCAATCCCTGCATGGACGCCTGCAGCCGCCGGTATGTCGACAAGGCGGTGAGCATGGCGGCGCTCGGCCGCCTGTCGCGGGATGTGCCGGCGCCGGAGCCGCAGCCGGATACCGGCAGGAAGGTGGCGGTGATCGGCGGCGGTCCCGGCGGCCTGTCGGCCGCCTGGCAGGCGCGGCTTTCCGGGCACGCGGTGACGGTCTTCGAGGCTGATCACGAGGTCGGCGGCAAGCTGCGGCAGGTCATTCCCACCGAGCGGCTGCCGGAGGATTCGCTGCAGAGCGAGATCCGCCGCATCAAGTCGCTCGGCGTCGACATCCGCACCAACACCCCGGTCGATCGCGAACTGTTCGAAAAGATCCGCGCCGATTACGATGCGGTGGTGATCGCTTCCGGGGCGCACAACCCGGTGGTCATCCCCTTCCCGGGGCATGAACGCCTGATCAAGGGCCTCGATTTTCTCAAGCAGGTCAACGCCGGCCAGAAGCCGAAAATCGGCAAGCGGGTGGTAGTGATCGGCGCCGGCAACGCCGGCATGGACGTCTGCCTCGGCGCCTACGCCATGGGGGCGGAAAAGGTGATCGCCATCGACATCCAGCGCCCGGCCGCTTTCAAGAAGGAGATCGACCACGTCAAGGCCCTCGGCGGCGAAATCCGCTGGCCGGTCTTCACCGAAAAGGTGACCGAAGAGGGGCTGTGGACCAAGGACGGCGAGCTGATCGAGGCCGATGACATCATCATCTCCATCGGCGAGCGCCCCGACCTGTCGTTCGTGCCGCGCGAGTGGCTGACCGATCGTGGCATGATGGAGGTCGATGCCTGCGGCCAGGTAGTCAAGGCGCCCGGTGTCTTCGCCATCGGCGACACCGTGCAGCCCGGCCTGCTCACCCACGCCATCGGCCACGGCCAGGAGGCGATCCACTACATCAACGAGATCTTCGCGGGCCGGCAGCCGGAGCCGATCCAGAAGCCGGAGATGATCAACCAGAGCTGCCTCTCCAAGGAGCTGTTCAAGCCGCGAAACCGGGGCCGCTTCTGTGTCACCGACGGTACCGAGGAGACGCTGCGCTGCATCTCCTGCGGCACCTGCCGCGACTGTTCCATGTGCCTCGAGGCCTGCCCCGAAGGGGCCATCCGCCGGCTCGAGAAGGAGGACGGCACCTTCGAGTACGTCTCCGACGACGAGGTCTGCATCGGCTGCAGCATTTGTGCGGGGATATGTCCGTGTGGGGTATGGGCCATGGAACAGGTGGTGTGAGGGCGGCCAAAAAGCAGTGACGAGGGACGAGGGACGAGTAAAGGCTGGAAGGGCAAGCCCTGTCCTTTGTCCCTCGTCCCTCATCCCTCGTCCCTGTTCCTCCCGTGGAAGCCACTGAACGGAGGGGCCGGCCGGCTGAAAAAGAGGCACGAGCTCACTGATTCAGGTTCAATCCTCGATGTCGCTGTGCGACTTGCGCGCGATTCCCGATTGCGTGATGTCGAGTCCCTGAATGGCGCAAGCCGCCGTTTTTTTCCGTATATGCCCAGGTATTGGACTTTTTTCGCGGCCCTGGGGTACATTGCCGGAAGCGGCGGCCCGCATGGACGGCCGGTTTCGAAGGAGGGGGGTATGAGCGAAGAGCGGCCTGTCGTCACTGTCCAGTTGATGTTGCGCGCCTGCCAGGGCCTGAAACTCTACCCGGCACAGCATCCCAGCCTGCAGAAACAGATCGCCGAATGGCACCGCTGCCTGCAGCAGATGCTGCTTGTCCGGCCGGAGGTGGTTCTGGGCGTGCATCAGCGGACCCTGTTCTGCAACGATTTTCTCTTTGTCGACGGGTTCCCTTCCGCCGAGAGCCTGCGAGCCCTGTTTGAATCCTGGGGAATCGGCCGCATGGTCATCCGCCGGGGAGTGCAGCCGGTGGAACTGGCCGATTTTCTGGTGCTTCTGACCGGCGGCAGGGGGCACTGCGAGCTGCTGGCTGTGCGCATGCAGCAGGCGGGCATCCGGCATCTCGAGGTCGGGCCGGAAGATGAGCAGGAAGCCAGCGGTCGGGCGCGCAGGATTTACGAACAGGCGATCAGTGTCACCGAGTCGATCATCAACGATGTCCGCATCGGCAAGATCCCCCAAACCGGCGCGGCCATCGATGCCGTGCGGGCGATGGTCGAAACCACCCTGGCCGAGCCGCACGCCCTGCTGGCGCTGACCCTGATCAAGGATTACGACGATTACACCTTTCGCCATTCGGTCAACGTTTCGGTTATCGCCCTGGCCGTCGGGCGCGCCTGCGGCCTGGACGAAGCGGCCCTGCGCGTTCTCGGCCTGGGGGCGTTGCTGCATGATCTGGGCAAGCTGAAGATCGATATCGGCATCATCAACAAGCCGGGGCAGCTGACCAGCGAGGAGTTCGAGCGGATTCAGCAACATCCGGAGGAGGGCGTCCGGATTCTCCAGCGGATGGAGGCGATCCCGGGTGAGGCGATTCAGATGGCCCTGGGCCATCATCTGCGCTACGACCGGCAGGGCTATCCCCGGGCGGCGGCGCGGATGAACCTGCCCGAGACGGTGCACATGGTGGCGATTGCCGACGCCTACGACGCCATGACCACCCTGCGTCCCTACCAGCAGCCGATGACACCGAGAAAGGCGGTCGAACGCATGCTCGAGGTGCGGGGCAGCATCTATCATCCCGAGCTGCTGGCACGTTTTGCCGAACATGTCGGCCCCTACCCGGTCGGCAGCCTGGTGCGGCTGACCAGCAGTGAGGTGGGACTGGTCACCGAAGCGGGGATGGGCAAAACTGACGGCGTCAGCCTGAAGATCCTGTTCGACGCCGCCGGTCACCGGTTGCGGCAGCCGGAAAAACGCGACCTGGCAACGGCCGAGCTCGACTGCATCGTCGCCGATGTCGATCCGGCCTCCCGAGGCATTCTCATCGCCGACTATCTCGACTAGGCGTTCACTCTCCCTGCATCGCTCCAGAGCGGGATGTCGCCGACCGTTATCCGGTAGGGGCCGGTAGTGTAGGCCTGGTAGACGATTCCGGATTCCGGGCGCAACAGCACCGCGAGCCTTTCCCGGTTGACCGGATGTTCGGGCAACCGGATGGCCTGTTGCCGGCTGAACCAGGCGACCTCCAGGCTTTCGTCGCTCGGCCGCATTTCGCCGCCGGTATGGCGGGCGTGAAATCCGAAGATGACAGCCGAAGGAGCCGGTTCCTGCTTGCTGAAGATGGCCGCCAGGCGCTCGACGGCGATTTCGATTCCGGTCTCTTCCCGCACCTCCCGCCGGACGGCGGTCAACAGGTCCTCTCCCTGCTCGACATGTCCCTGGGGCAGTTCCCAGCCCCGTTTCGGATGGCGGATGAGCAGAACCTCACCGGCGTCGTTGCCGATCAGGCAGCTGACGATAACGGCGTGCAACGGGCGTGTCATGCATGGCTCCTTCAGCAGTCGTTTTTGCCGGCGGCAGGGCGCCGCACCAGCAACAGCCTCATCATACCACCGAAAAGCTCCTGTTCGTCGATTCGTTCCAGACCGGCCTCCGCCAGCATCGCAGCCAGCTGGCGGCTGTCGGGGTAGCGGGCCAGGCTTTCGGCGATATAGCCGTGTACCTGCCAGCTGCCGGAGAGGACGCGTCCCCAGAGTCCGCACCAGCTGCGTAGCAGAAGGTATTGCAGGCGGCGGGCGACGGGGTGCCCGGCGCGGGCGAAATCGAGAAAACAGGCCTGGCCGCCGGGCTTGAGCAGGCGCCTGATCTCGTTCAGGGCCAGGGGAAGGTCGGGCGCGTTGCGCAGGGCGTAGCTGCCGGTGATGATGTCGAAGGACGCGTCGGCGAAGCCGGTTTCGGCCATGTCCCTCTCGACGAACCGGACGTTGGCTGCCGTGACGCGCCGTCGTGCCAGCTCGAGCATTTCGCAGGTCAGGTCCAGGCCGACAATCTCTCCCCGGGGATAGCGGCGCGCCAGCAGTTCGCAGATGTCGCCGGTGCCGCAGGCCAGGTCGAGGCAGCGCGGCCGGGGATGGTCGGGCAGCAGCGTCAGCATCCTTCGTTTCCAGGCCCGGTCGCGGCCGAGGCTCATGGCGACGGTGGCCCGGTCGTAGGCCGCGGCGGCGGCGGCGAAGTGCCGGCGGTTGTAGTCGCGTTTGCGTTCGGGGCTGTCGAGCCAGTTACGGCTGTCGAGGTTGAAGCGGGGCATGGGCGTTCCTTGAGCCAGCATCTTTCGTCATGATGAACATGTCCCGGATCGCTGACCGAGGGCCGGGCAGGCCTGGGGCGGGTTGTTGGGGATGGTCAGCATGGCGAAATATGGTGGCAGATGGTGACGGATCGCCGGTGACAGCAGCAGTTTCAGCAGCGGTTCGCGCCACAGGCAGTGCAGCCGGCCGCGACGGGTGCCCAGCCACATGCCGCGGCCGGCCCGGCCGATGGCGACCCGCGCCGCTTCGCGGCGGGCGGTGCTGTACTCCTCCAGCAGGGCCGGCGAGCCGCTGCCGGTCAGCATTCCGTCCAGGGCCTGCGCCAGCCAGGCTGCGTCGGCGAAGCCGGTGTTCATCCCCTGGCCGCCGACCGGGCTCATCAGATGTGCGGCGTCGCCGGCCAGCACTACCCGCCCGCGGACGTAGGAGCGGGCGAGCAGTCTGCGGACCCCGAAGGCGCTCTGAAACAGGGGCGGAGACCGTAGCCGGCAGCCGGTGCGGCGGGCCACGATTTCAGGGAGATAACCCGGGTCCACGTCCCGGCAGAGCTGTGGCGTCTGGATGATCCAGCGGCGGCGTTGCTGCGGCAGGGGGAAGGATTCGACCGAGCCGTCGGCGGTGAACCAGAGATGGGCGCTGCCTCCCAGCTCGCCGCTGTCGGCGAAGTCGGCCATCAGAAAGCTCTGCGGGTAGGAGTGCGGCTGGTCGGCGAGCCTGCACTGGCGGCGCACGCTCCCCTCGGCCCCGCTGCAGCCGGCTAGAAAACGGCAGCTCTCGCCCAGGGGGTGTCCGCTGGCGGTGCGCAGTTCGACCTCGACCTGTCCGGGCTGCTGTTCGAGCCGTTCCAGGTGCAGCTCGCGGCGCAGTTCCACGTTCGGGAAGCGGGTCAGGTTCTCTTCCAGCAGGCGGACGGTCGTGGCCTGGGGCTGGGAGAGGATGAACGGCCAGGGAGAATCGAGACCGGCGAAGGAGAGCTCGCCGAGCCGCCGCCGGTGGCCGTGCACCACGGCGTGTTCGACCCGCACCCCGGAGGCGCAGAACCGCCGGTCGAGGTCGAGCGTGCGCAGGATGGCCAGCGACGGTGGGGTGATGCCGATGGCCATCGAGGCGGTCGGCGGGCCAGGGTGGCGGTCGATGAGCAGCACCCGTTTCCGGGTCTGGCCGAGCAGGTTGCCGAGCAGCAGCCCGACCGGTCCGGCACCGACGATCAGGACATCCCAGGCCTGGGTCGCCATGACCTCAGCCCTGCTGGTAGCGCAGCAGGCCCAGTTCGACCGTCAGTCCGGGGCCGAAGGCCATGCTGCAGATCTGCGGCCGGTCGCTGCGCTCGCCGTCCAGCAGCTGCTGCAGGACGAACAGGACGGTAGCACTGCTCATGTTGCCGAAGTCGCGCAGCACCGCCCGCGGTGCGGCGATCTGCTCGGGCTGCAGCTCCAGGGCCCTGGCGACCTGGTCGATGATCGACTTGCCGCCGGGATGGATCGCCCAGTCGCCGATCTGCTCCCGGTTGCTGCCGCTGTTTCGCAACAGGTCATCGACCACGGCGGCGATGTTCGCACCGAGGATTTTCGGCACATAGCTCGACAGGGCGATGTCGAAACCGCGATCGCCGATGCTCCAGGCCATGTCCGCCTCGCCATCGGGCACCAGCGCCGAGCGGAAGGCTTCCAGGGCCAGGACGGTCTGGCCGGGTTGCGGCGGCCGGGTGCTGACCAGGGCTGCCGCGGCGCCATCGGCGAACAGGGCGTTGGCCAACAGTTGATCCTCGCGGCCGCCCAGCTGGATATGCAGCGAGCAGAGCTCGAGGCAAAGCACCAGCACCACCGCCTGCGGATCGGCCTGGCAGAACTGGGCCGCCATGCGCAGGGCGGGAAAGGCGGCGTAGCAGCCCATGAAGCCGAGATGGTAGCGTTCGACGGTGGCCGGCAGACCGAGCTCGCGGACCAGGAAATAGTCGAGTCCGGGGTTGAAGAAGCCGGTGCAGGAGGCGGTCACCACATGGGTAACCTGCTCCGGCGCAAAGCCTTTCGCCTTCTCCAGCAGCTGCCGGCCGGCCTGCAGGCCGAGCTGTCTGGCTTCGCGGCTGTAGATGGCGTTGCGGGCGCCGGTGGTCGGCTCCTGCAGCTGTCCGTCGGTGTCCCGGATGAAGAAATCCCGGCCGAAACCGGGAATCACGCTGTGCCGGGTCTGGATGCCGCTGGTCCGGTAGAGGGCTTTGAGGATGCGGCGTTGCCGGGGATCGTCGGTTCGGTCCTGCATCCAGGCGCCGACTTCCTGCTGATCGTAGGCGATTTCCGGGGTGGCCGTGGCGATGGCATGGATGGCGGGGCTCATCTGGCGGATACCTTCCGTTCGTTTTCCTGCCACGGGGTTGGCAGGGGTTCGAGTTCGACCTCGACCTCGACCCTGACCCGGTCGGCTACGCGGATGAATCCGAGGACCGGCGGAGGTTTCAAACCATAGCTTTTCAGGGAAACGGGGAATGTCAAGTGAAACGCCAACTTCTCAGGGGAATCGACCAGGTCGGCGATCCGGGCACTCACGGTCCGGCCCCGGTTCCTGATGCCCAGCGTCAGCGTGAAGGCGCCATCACCCGCGGCAACCTGGTGCAGCTGGTCGCGCAGGGTCGCCAGCGGAGCGGCGGCCAGATGGCCGGTTATCAGCGGAAAGTGCTCGGCGTCGAACGTTTCCCGCATCTTCCGGTCCCGTTTCTTGTTGTGGGTGGTCATTTCGGCGACCGGAACGGTGATGTCGGTCGCCTGCAGCCGGCCCTGATCATCGATCTCGATACTGAACGGATGGCAACGGCCCTCGCCTTCGAAATCGTGCAGGGTCGAAGAGGCGAAGAAGGCAACGCTGCAGGTGCCTTGCAGGGTGGCGGCGCTGAGTGGGGGGATGACTGCGAAGAGCAGGATCAGGGAGGGCAGGACTGGACGCATGGTTGGACCCCTAAAGCCGACTGTTTAGGTCATCATTATAGGCCCTGCCGGAGAAAAAGCACGGAAAAAAATGTGATGAACGAGGGAAACGGTGGGTCAGTGAACGGGCGGTGGCCCGGAGCGGGATGCTTTTCTGGGGCTGTCGGTCGCTGGAGAAGGGAATGTCGGCAGGTTTCAGCCCGGTCGGTAGATTTCCTTCTTCTTTTCCAGTTCGGCGGCGTAGCGGGCGAGGACGGCCCGGCGCGAAAGCATGAAATGCACCTTGCGCGGGTCGGTGATGTTCATCACCGGAATCTCTTCCAGTCCGCGGCTGCTCATCTTGCGCATGACGTCGGTCAGCAGTTCGTCGGGGCGGGCGGTGATGACATTGGCGTTGGCGATGTCGCGGGCCAGCACCAGCATCGGCGGCAGGTCTTCGGCGAGAATGCGCCGGATGTCGTTGACCGAGAAGATGCCGGTCATGTTGCCGTCCTTGTCGACAGTGGGGTAGTAGGCTCCCTCGGCGTTGGCAATCTCTTCCAGAATCTCCGACAGGGGCATGTGCTCCGGGATGGTGTGGGGTTTCCGGCCGTGTTCGGCCAGATCGGCGACGTGGATCCCCTCGAGGACGTCGACGATGAAATCGCCGAAGTGGGCCGGAGATTCGGTCCGGTTGGCGACCTGCCGGCAATAGATGGTGTTCTTGCGGAAGACGACCATGGCGACGACACAGACCAGCATCAGCGGCGCCAGCAGGGCGTAGTTGCCGGTCAGCTCGCAGACCATGATCAGGGTGGCGATGGGGGTGTTGGAAACGCCGGCGAAGAAGCCGGCCATGCCGATCAGCACATAGGCCCGGGGGTCCTGCACCAGGGCGGGGAACAGGCTGTCCATGATGGCGCCGAAGCTGCCGCCTAGCATGGCGCCGATGACCAGCGACGGGGCGAAGACGCCGCCCGAGCCGCCGGACGAGATGGTGAAGCTGGTGGCGAAGATCTTGGCCAGGGCGACGACCAGCATCACCCAGATGGCGAGCTTGCCGTAGAGGGCGGCCTGCACCATGCCGTAGCCCGAGCCGAGAACCTGTGGCACCAGCATCGCCAGCAGGCCGACCAGCAGCCCGCCGATGGCCGGCTTGACCATCGCCGGCAGCGGGATGGCGCGGAACCGTTCCTGGATGCCGTAGAAGACCCGGACGTAGAAGCGGCCGAACAGGGCGCAGAAAATACCGAGCAACAGGTAGCTGAACATCTCGCTCGGATGGTCGAAGACGAAGACCGGCGTCGCCAGCAGGGGTTTCCAGCCGGTGACGGCGCCGAAGACCGAATAGGCGACGATGGAGGAGATGATGGCCGGGATCAGGCCTTCGTGCTCGAAATCGGGATCCTGGTAGAGGACCTCGACGGCGAACAGGGCGCCGCCGAGGGGCGCCCGGAAGGTGGCGCCGATGCCGCCCGCCATGCCGGCCAGCAGCAGCACCCGCCGTTCGGCGGTGTCCAGTCCCAGCCGGCTTGCCAGCCAGGAACCGAAGCCGGCGCCGATCTGGGCGACCGGCCCCTCCTTGCCAGCGCTGCCGCCGGTGCCGATGGTGATGATCGAGGCCAGTCCCTTGACGATCGGTACCCGGCCGCGGATCATCCCGCCCTTGTTGTGGTAGGCGTCGATGGCGGCGTCGGTGCCGTGCCCTTCGGCCTCGGGGGCGAAGCGAAAGACCAGAAAGCCCGATACCAGTCCGCCGATGACCGGAATCAGAAAGAGGTACCATCGGTAGTCCGTCCGCAGGCTGGTCATCTGCGGCATCTGGTCCATCGCCAGTCCTTTGGGCAGGGGATGGTACTGGCCGAGCTGGGTAAGGAAGAAGGAGTCGCACCAGTGAACGCCGGCGGAAAAGGCAATTGCTCCGAGCCCGGCGATGACGCCGACCAGGGAGGCGAGGAGCAGGGGGCGCCCCATCGCCCGGATGTCCATTTCCCGCAGCAGTTCCTTCAGGTGCTGGTAAAAGCTCATGGAGATGTCTGATCCTTCGCGGCGCGTGAAGAACTAAATCAGATAAATCAAACATTTCGCCGGCCAAAAAGCAAGGAAAAAGCCGGCTTCAGGCACGCCCCGGGCGCAAGGGGACTGTCTGCCGGATTCCCCTGGCACTGTCGCCCAGCCGGCGCAGGTGGCGACGGAATGTGGAAGGGGCGAAGGGCCGGCGGCGCCAGAAGAGGTGTGCGGCGCAACGACAGTCGGAGGCGCCGAATCGGGCCAGGGGGATACGGGTGCCGCCTATTGAGGCCACCGCCTGCGCCCAGAGGCATTCGTCGGCCGCGCCATCGGTGCTGAACCAGATTTCCGTAATCCGGCACGGTCCGCGCAGATGGTCGATGTGCCAGTGGGGAGTGGCCTTGCTGCCCAGATGGTGGGCGATTCGTGCCCGCAGTCCGCCCGGACCGCGGGCGCTGCCGATGTAGAAACAGGTCCCCGGAGACAGCCAGAGGGTGCCGAGCCGGCCGATTCCCAGCGTCTCTTCATGCACGACCGAGAGCTGCAGCAGGTAGATTCCCTTGTCGTCGGGCAGGTCGATCATCCCTGTCATTCTATCCGGTCGGTGGAGGACGGCAAGACGGGTTGACTCAAACGTTCGTTTGAATGTAGGCTGGCCGAAGATGTTGCTTGCCGAAGGATGGAGCCCATGAGTCAGCCTGATACCAAGACAAGAATTCTCGATGCCGCCGAGGAACTCTTCGCCCGCAGCGGATTTCATGCCACGTCCCTGCGCATGATCACCGGCCATGCCGGCGTCAACCTGGCGGCGGTCAACTACCATTTCGGTTCCAAGGAAGAGCTGCTCGAAGCGGTCATCGAGCGGCGCCTGGCGCCGCTCAACCGGCAGCGGCTGGCCCTGCTCGACAGCGAGCTGGCACTGGCGCGCCGGGCCGGTCGGCGCCCCGACCCGCGCGAGCTGATGCGCGCCCTGATCGAGCCGACCATCCGGCTGCGAGACCAGGGTGCGGGACCGGAACGGTTCATCACCCTGGTGGGACGCATCCTGGCCGATCCCGAAGGGGTCGGGCGGGACATCTTCCTGTGCCAGATGGGGCCTTTCATCAGCCGGCTGTTCGAAGCTTTGCACCAGGCTCTGCCGCAGGTATCCCGGACGCTGCTCTTCTGGCGACTGCACTTCGCCATCGGTTCTCTGAGCCATGTCATGCGCTGCCACGACAGGCACATACAGTTGCCGGCGGGCGTCGAGGCGCGGCTCGACACCGCGCGCCTGGCCGAGGTCCTGCTCGCCTACACCCTGGCCGGCATGGAGGTTCCCGAATGAGACTCGCATTGACTTCGGTGCTGTTGTGCGGCCTGCTGCTGGCCGGCTGCAGCCTGTACCGACCGACCCGGGTTTCGCTGCCGGTCGAACCGCCGGGGCGGTATGTCGAGGATTCCGGAGCGGTTGCGGCCGCGCCGGTTCTCGACCGCTGGTGGCAGATTTTTCACGATCCGCAGCTCGACCGGCTGATGGAACGGCTGTTTACCGGCAACCTGCAGCTGGAGCAGGCGTTTGCCCGCCTGGAGCAGGCGAGGGCGGCGACGCGGATTGCCGGTGGAGCCCGCTGGCCGAGTCTCGGTCTCGGCGGGCAGGGAAGCCGCGAGAAGGTCCCGGGCTTCGTTCAGAATGCTGTGGTCTACAACTATCGTTTTTCGGCCCAGAGCAGTTTCGAGTTCGATTTCTGGAGCAAGCAGAAGGACCGTCAGCGCTCGGCGATGCAGCTGGCGGCGGCCAGCAGAAGCGAGCTGCAGACCCTGTACCTCAGTCTCAGCGCCCAACTGGCCGACCTCTACTATTTCGTCGCCGAACAGCGGGCGCAGCTGCGGCTGGCCGAGGAGACGGTCGCTTCCTGCCGTGAAACCCTGAAGCTGGTGGAGCGTCGCTACCGGCAGGGGCTGGTTCCCGCCGCCGAACTGTACCAGGCGCGGCAGAGCCTGGCCGCGGCGGAGGCCGGCCGCTCGACGTTCGCCCGCAACCTGGCGACGGCCGAGCATGGCATCGCCGTATTGCTGGGCGACTATCCCGGCCGCGGGGTGTCGGGCAACCTGGCCGAACTGCCGGCCTTTAGGGAGCAGTTTCCGACCGGCCTGCCGGCCGACCTGCTGCAGCGACGGCCCGACATCGCGGCGCGTTTCCATCAGTTGCGGTCGGCTGACGCCGAGCTTGCCGCCGCCATCGCCGACCGTCTGCCGACTCTCAATCTTGCCGCCAACTATGGATTTTTGCAGACCGATTTCGGCATCGGCGTGATTACGGGCAATTTTTGGCAGCTGCTGATCCAGCCGGCGCTTCCGCTGCTCGACGGTGGGCGCAGGCGGGCGGAGGTGGCGCGCAACCGGGCCGTGGTGCGGGAGCGCCTGGCCGGGTACCGGCAGGCGGTTCTCGACGCCTATCGCGAAGTCGAAGACGCCCTGGCCGACAACCACAGTGATGAACAGCGCATTGAACGTCTGGCGGCGATGGTGGACGCCACGGCGGCTAATCTGCGCCTGGCCCGGAAAAATTATCTTTACGGAATCGATGATTATCTTCAGGTGCTGTCGGCGCAGCGCAATGCCCTCCAGGCGCGCAGCGAACTGCTGGCGGCTCGCCGGCAGCTGATCAGCGATCGCATCAGTCTGGCCCGCGCCCTCGGCGGGACCTGGATGGACAGGGAGATAAGCCGGCGGTTCGCCGCCAGCGGGGAGAATGACAATCATGAGTGACAAGAGGCTGTTGAAGATTGTTCTGCCGGTGCTGATCCTTCTGCTCGGTGCGGGCGGGTTGATGCTGATGATCAATGCGCGCAAAGCCCCGGAGAAGAAACCGCCCGTCTTTACCGGCGTGCTGGTGGAAACGGTTCGCGTGCAGCCGGTCGACCATCGGGTGACGGTTGAGGCGACGGGGACGGTCCAGGCCCGCCGGCGGGTCGATATCGTACCCCAGGTCAGCGGTCGCGTGATCCGGATGTCGCCGCGTCTGGTCAGCGGCGGTTTTTTCCGCGCCGGAGACGAGCTGTTCGCCCTGGAGGATATCGACTATCGTCTGGCCGTCGACCGGGCCCGGGCGGAAGTGAGTCGGCAGGAGGTTGAACTGGCAACCCTGCGGGCGCGGGCCGACATTGCCCGCCAGGAGTGGGAGCAGCTGAATCCCGGCCAGCCGCCGCAGCCGCTGGCGGTCTTTGAGCCGCAGCTCAAGAGCGCCGAGGCGGCTGTCGCCGCGGCTCGCGCCGCTCTCGAACAGGCCCGGCTCGATCTGCAACGAACGGTTGTCAGTGCCCCCTTCAACTGTTATGTGCAGGACGAGAAGATCGACCTGGGGCAGTACCTGCGCGCAGGCAATGCCGTCGCGACTCTGGTCGGAACCGACCGGGTAGAAATCATCGTTCCCCTCGACACCGACGATCTGCAGTGGCTTGATGTTCCGCGCCAGCCGGGGCGCCGGGGCTCGCCGGCCGAGATCATTCTGCCCATGGCGGGAGGTGAAAGGCACTGGCGGGGATATGTCGACCGGGCCCTGGCCGAGGTCGACAGCCGTGGTCGCATGGCCCGGATCGCCGTGCTGGTCGACGATCCCTATGGCCTGAAAGCGAAAGCGTCGTCGAAACCGGCTCTGGCGGTCGGCAGTTTCGTTCGTTTGCGGCTTGCCGGCCGCACGATTTCCGGGGTGATTCCAGTGCCCCGACAGGCGTTGCGCGAAGGCAACCGGGTCTGGGTGAAAGAGGACGGGCGCCTGCGCATCCGCCGGGTGACGGTCGTTCGCCGGGAGAAGGATGTGGTTCTGGTTTCCGACGGTCTGCAGGCCGGAGCCGAACTGGTTCTGACACAGGTGCCGGGGGCGGCGGACGGGTTGCTGCTCAGGACGGTGGAGGAGGCGCGATGAACGGCGCGATTCGCTGGATGGCGCGCAACCATGTGGCGGCCAACCTGCTGATGCTGGTGTTCATCGTCGGCGGCGTGCTGCTCGGTTTCGGTATCAAGCAGGAGGTCTTTCCGGAAATCTCCCTCGACATGATCCAGGTTTCGGTCGCCTATCCCGGGGCCGGCCCGGAAGAGGTCGAGGAAGGGGTGCTGCTCAAGATCGAGGAGAATCTGATCGGGGTTGACGGCATCAAGCAGATCCGTTCGGTTGCTTCCGAGGGATTCGGCACCGTCACCGCCGAGCTCGATACTGACGCCGATCCGGACCGGGTGCTGGCCGACATCAAGAGTGAAGTCGACCGGATCACCACCTTTCCCGAGGATGCCGAAGAACCGGTCATCAGCAAGCTGCTCAACCGGCACGAGGTCATCTCGGTAGTGGTCTACGGCGACGTTTCCGAGCGGGCCCTGCGCGAACAGGCCGAGCGGGTGCGGGACGACCTGCTCGAATATCCGCAGATCACCCAGGTCGACCTGGCCGGAGTCCGCCCCTACCAGATCACGATCGAGATTCCGGAACAGCGTCTGCGTCAGTACGGGCTGACCCTCGATGCGGTGGCCGACCGCATCCGGCGGGCCTCTCTCGACCTGCCCGGCGGCACGGTCAAGACAGCCGGCGGCGATATCCTGATCCGTACCAAGGAGCGGCGCTATTTCGGACCGGGTTACCGCGATATCGTCATCCGCACCCTGCCGGACGGCACCCAGGTCAGGCTGGGCGATCTGGCCCGGGTAATCGACGGTTTTGCCGAAACCGACCTGGCCGCCCGTTTTGACGGCAAGCCGGCGGCGATGGTCAAGGTCAGCCGGGTGGGGCGACAGAAGCCGATCGAAATTTCCCGCATCGTCCGCGACTATGTCGAAAAGCGCCGGGCCGAACTGCCGACGTCGATCCGCATCGCGGCCTGGAACGACACCTCCGAACTGTTCAAAAGCCGCCGCGACCTGCTGGTGAAGAATGCCCGTATCGGTCTGGTACTGGTCTTTCTGGTGCTCGGCCTCTTCCTCGAGATCCGGCTGGCCTTCTGGGTCATGCTCGGCATTCCCATCTCCTTTTGCGGTGCCCTGCTCTTCATGCCCGGAATGGACGTCTCCATCAACATGATCTCCATGTTTGCCTTCATCATGGCCCTGGGGATCGTCGTCGATGACGCCATCGTCGTCGGCGAGAATGTCTACGACCACCGGCAGATGGACAAGCCCTATCCGCAGGCGGCGGAGGACGGCGCCATCGAGGTCGGTCGGGCTGTGGTCTTCGCCGTACTGACCACTATCGCCGCCTTTGCGCCACTGCTGTTCACCGGCGGCATGCTCGGCAAGTTCATCGGTGTCATCCCCAAGGTGGTGATCGTCATTCTGCTGGTTTCCCTGGTCGAGTCGCTCTTCGTGCTGCCGGCGCACCTGGCCCTGGGAAAGCGCCGGCCCCTGGGCAAGGGACTGCTGGGACGGATCGACCGCGTCCGGCGCTGGTTCGGCCGTCAGCTCGAACGATTCATTTCCGGCCCGTACCGGCGCGTCCTGGCCTGGTGCCTGCGCTACCGCTACGTCACGCTGGCCGGCAGCATCGCCGTTCTGCTGCTGACGGTCGGCACCTTTTTCGGCGGCATTCTCAAATTTCACTTCATGCCCGAAGTCGACGGTGACCTGATCACCGTAGATCTCGAACTGCCGCCGGGTACCCCCTATGCGCAGACCGAGAAGGTTGTGCGGCGTGTTCTGGACGCCGGCAACCGGGCAGTCGCCGAATTCGATGCCGGCCTGCCCGAGGGTAAATCGGTGTTGCGCCATGTCTACGCCGTGATCGGCGGCCGTATCAGCGGCACCCACGGTCCGGGGCCCGACGACGCCCAGACCGCCAGCAATATCGCCAACATCGTCATGCTGCTGACCAAGAGCGAAAACCGGGATGTTCCCGCCACCGCCATCAGCGACCGCTGGCGCGAGCTGACGGGCGAAATTCCCGGCGTCGAAACGCTGACCTTCGCTTCCAACCTGGTGCGGATGGGGGCGAATATCGACATCCAGATCGCCCACGAGGATTTCGCCGTTCTGGAGATGGCCGCCGGGCGTGTCAAGGCGGCGCTGGCCGGATATCCCGGAGTGACCGACATCGCCGACAACTACGCCGTTGGCAAGCGGGAGCTGAAGATCCGCCTTTCCGATGAGGGACGCACCCTGGGACTGACCGAACTCGATCTCGGCCGGCAGCTGCGCGCCGCCTATTACGGCACGGAAGCCCTGCGCCTGCAGCGTGGACGCAACGAGGTCAAGGTGCTGGTGCGCTATCCCGAACAGGAACGCCAGTTCCTCTGGAACCTGGAGCAGCTGCGCGTTCGCACTCCCGACGGCGGGGAAGTGCCGCTGCTGCGGGCGGCGGATGTGGTGGAGGGGAGGGGTTATGCCCAGATCAACCGCAGCGACCGCAAGCGGGTGATCAATGTCACCGCCCGGGTCGACAGCAGCAAGGCGAGCGCGGACGAAATCCTGCGCGAGCTGAAGGCCGGCCTGCTGGCCGATCTGGCCCGCGACTATCCGGGAATCGGTTTCGATTTCGAAGGGGAGCAGAAGGAGCAGGCGGAGTCGATGGACAGCATGAAGACCGGCTTTCTGCTGGCCCTGTTCGCCATTTTCGCCCTGCTGGCCGTTCCCCTGCGCAGCTACAGCCAGCCGCTGCTGATCATGAGTGCCATCCCCTTCGGCATCGTTGGTGCACTGCTTGGACATCTGATCATGGGTTTCAGTCTGTCGATCCTTTCCCTGTTCGGCATTGTCGCCCTGGCCGGGGTGGTGGTGAACGATTCGCTGCTGCTCATCGATTACGCCAACGGCCTGCGCCGCAGCGGTCTCGAGCTGACGCCGACCTTGCTGCAGGCGGGACAGCGCCGTTTCCGGCCGATCATGCTGACTTCGCTGACCACCTTCTTCGGACTGATGCCGATGATTCTCGAAACCAGCGTTCAGGCCCAGTTTCTCATCCCGATGGCCATTTCTCTCGGTTTCGGCATCATGTTCGCCACCGGCATCACCCTGTTGCTGATTCCTTCCCTCTACCTGATTCTGGAGGATATCCGTCGCCTGTTCGGCTTTAAGGAATCTCATGCCGACCACCCCGGGCTGCCGGCGGTCGAAACGGAGCCGCGGTGAACGGGCAGGAAAGACTTGCTCCGGCAAGGGAAAATGGATTAAAAAAACGGCGCCGTTTCGCAGGAAGGAGAATGTCGTGCCTCTGGAAGAAGATGCCCTGTTTCGCAAAATCCGCAAAGCCGTCGGCCGCGCCATCGGCGATTTCGACCTGATTCAGGAAGGGGACCGCATCCTGGTCGGGGTTTCCGGCGGCAAGGATTCCTATACCCTGCTGCACATCCTCGATTCGTTGCGCCGGCGTTCGCCGGTCCGCTACGAGCTGGTGGCCGCCACCGTCGATTCCGGCTTTCCCGGCTTTCGCAAGGAGGTGATCGCCCGTCATCTCGAGGAGTTCGGCTTCGAGTACCGGCTCGAGTCGACCAACGCCTACGAGATCATCGAGACCAGGCGCCGTCCCGGCTCGTCCTACTGCTCCTTCTGTGCCCGGCTGAGGCGCGGCGTGCTCTATTCGCTGGCGGATAAACTGGGCTGCAACAAGATCGCCCTCGGCCATCATCTCGACGACTTCATCGAAACCCTGCTGCTCAACCAGTTCTATGTCGGCAGCCTGAAGGCGATGAGTCCAAAGCTGCAGGCCGACAACGGCCGCCATACGGTCATCCGTCCCCTGGTCTATGTCGAGGAGGGTGAGATCATCCGTTTTGTCCGCCAGCATTCCTTGCCGGTCATCTGTTGTGCCTGCCCGGTCTGTGGCGAAGTCGACCAGAAACGCCAGCGGATGAAGCAGCTTATCCGCGACCTTCGCCAGGAAATTCCCCACCTGAAACGCAGCATGATCGGCGCCCTCGGCAATGTCCACCCCCGTCATCTTCTCGATCCGCAACTGAACGATCTGTTCAGGTCCCGGGCCAGCTGACGTCCCGCCGTTGGAATTTCCCGCTCCTCGGCTATACTTTCACTGGTCATGTCTAAAGTTGTGCCGGGAGGGTGCCGATGAAAAAAGAAGAGAACTGCAGCTGTCGTCTCGATCTCGATATCGATCTGGCGACCGGCGTGCAGCAGGTTCTCTTTCCGAAAAGTTCGCCCCAGTGTGACTGGTGCTGCATCGGCATTCGCAACCGGATGGCGAGCGGCGTCGGCGGCGATTTCTTCGATTTCATCACCCTGGCCGATGGTTGCCAGCTGATCTTTCTCGGCGATGTCACCGGACATGGCCTGCAGGCGTCCCTGGTCATGGGGCTGCTCTACGGCTTCATTCACCGCAGTGCCGCCGAAGACTGTGATCCCTTGAGAATAGTACGGGAAATCAACACATTTCTGCGTCTGTTCGCCAAGCGGTCGGAGAGGCTGGACCACTACTTTTCCAGTACCCTTTTTTGCGGGGTGATCGATCCGGAAACTCTCTGCATGCAATATGTCAACGCCGGACACGTGGCGCCGGCGGTCAGGCGGGGCAGGGAAATTTTCGAGCTGGAGGCGACCGGTCAGCCGCTGGGCTACTTCGACCAGCCGGAACTCGGCCTGGAGATTTTCCGCTTCCATCGCCACGACCGGTTTCTGCTCTTTACCGACGGCATCATCGAGGCGACCAACGACAGGCGCGAATTCTATGGTCGGCGACGTCTGGTGCGCCTGTTGCTTGACAGTTTAGGCGACCATATGGAGTTTCTGGACGAGATTCTTCGTTCATTGAAACAATTCGGCATTGCCGATCCGCCGGCGGACGACTGTACGGCGCTGGTGATCGATATGCACGGGGTTATCGGAGGCGGAAATGCTGGTTGAAAGATCTTGTTCCGGTACCAACAAGCGGGTACGGGTCGAAGTTTCTGACAGCTCTTTTCGGCAGGTTCTCTGCAGTCTGCTCGAAGAGTGGGGGTACCGGACTGATGTTGGTGAGGATGACAGCGCTCTGGTGTTGGCCAAGGAGGGGAGTTTCACTCCCGACCGGTTTCAGCCGGTGGTTTGGCTCAGTGATTCCCATTACGCCGGCCTCGACCGCTTGACGTTGCCGCTGCAGATCGAAGCCCTCTACGTAGCGCTTGAACGCAAGTTTCACCAGCCGCCGCGCCGGCATCTGCGCACGGCGCTCGATACGGAGGCGGTCGTGTTCTGCCGCAATGGCGAGTATCGGGCGCGTCTGACCAGCCTTTCCAACCGGGGATGCCGTTTGCTGCTGCCTCGCGAGCTGGCCCGTGACGAAGCGATGGGTATGCGCTGCCACCTGCTGGAGCGACAGTTCGATCTGGAGGGGGTGGCGCTCTATTCCTTTCCGAAAGTCGGTTCAGAAAAGGAACTTTTTGAAACCGGCATGCTCTTTCTCCATCTTTCGCCCGAGGACAACCGGTGGCTGCGCGATTTCATCATCGGTGACTACTTTCGCCGGATTCGCCGTCGTTGTCCGGACGAGACCTACCGCCGCGGCATGGTTCACTTTCGAATGCCCGAGGATTCCTGCAGGCAGGAACGACGTTGTCTGAACGCCTGAACTGCCGGCTCAGTTTTTCCTGAGCAGCCGGCCGAAAAGTCCCTTGCTTCGGTTTTCTTTCGCCTCCATTTCCCGCCGCAGGTTGTACAGGCGCAGTTCGCGCAGGGCCTCGGTGCAGTCGGGATTGCAGCGGATGGCCAGCTCGAACTGCTTTTCCGCTTCGCGGTTCCGACCCCGTTCTTTCAGAATCAGGCCGAGATAGAGATGGGTCTGGTCGATTTCCCCGTTGAGAAAGGCTGATCTCTGCAGCATCTGCAGGGCGCGTTCCTGCTGCTCGGGCTGGTCCGGGGAGCTCCGGTAGAGCGCCCAGGCGTACTGGGTCATGTATTCAGGTTCTTCGGGACTGTAGCGCATGCAGATTTCCAGCTCGCCCAGGGCGGCCTGGTAGCGCCGGCTGCGGTTGAGATGCCGTCCCTTCTGGAAGGCGGTTTCCGCCCTGAGGATGTCTTCGATCCTTGGAGCCCCTCCCGAGGCCTGCTGTTTCAGCTTGTTGCGGTAGTTGCGACAGGCGACCGGATCGGACAGGGTTTCGTAGGCCTGACTCAGGTGCTGGAAGAGTTCGTTCGCCTTTCGGCGCAGTTCGTCACTGTACCCCCTCTGCAGAAATCGGTCGGGATGATATTTCTTGGCCATGCTGAAATAGGCCTTGCGCAGTACCGTCCGGGGAGCGTCTTCCGGTACGCCGAACAGTTCGAAGTAGTTGCGCTTCATCAGGTTGCCGTATTCACGGAGAAAGGCCTCGCGGAATTCGGCATCTTCCGGTGCCACGTCCGCCTCTTCCTGACCGTCGGCCAGTGGCGTTCTGCGCACCTCGACCATTTCCGAGATGATCAGGGCCACGAGAACCTGGTCCGTCTCCAGCCTGGTGAGCGGAAACTGCTCCTGGATCTTCCGCAGGGTCATTCGGCCGTCGCACATGTCGAACACCTTCTGTCCCTTCCGGTCGAGTCCCATATCCTGGTAGCGGTAGGCGGGACTCTGGGCTTTGCACAGGTAGCGGTCCTGGTGGCGCCGCAGGATTTCGGCGAGGCGGTCTTCGTCGTAGTAGTTCCGGATGCCCTGGTAGATGAGCGAGGCTGGCGAAACGTCGATGCTGGTGACTCTTTTCTTGAAATCCTTGCCCTGGATGAACTGGTAGTTCCCGTCGGTCCAGGAGAAGATCTCGAGCAGTTTCTTGACCACCTGTGCCCGCAGCACCTCCTGGAGCCGGTGGGGCGTCAGCAGTCCCATGTCGATCAGGACCGTCCCCTGCAGGCGGCCGGTTTCCCGCGCCAGGCGCAGCGATTCCTCGCACTGTTCGGTGGTGATGATTCCTTCGTCGACCATCATCTGTCCCAGGCATTCCCTGACCAGGTTGGAACGGGCGAAGATCGGGTAGCCGTTCTTGACATAGACCACCTTTTTCAGCGTTGCGCGGGTCAGGGTGAGCAGGCCGGTCGCCTTGAGGGTGTAGAGGTTGTGCAGCAGCTGGGCGAAGGATGTTTCGTTCAGGCGGCCGGCAATCCGGGCTTCCGTGGCTGATGGCCGTAGTGTCTGCTGGCCGAGGATTTCGGCGATCTTCTGGTGCAGCCGGTCGAGACTGAAGGGTTTGAACAGGCAGTCGAGGATACCGAGTCCTTCCTGCTCCTGCAGCAGTTCCTCGGCCTGTTGGGAGAATGCCGTCATCAGCAGCAGCGGCAGGTCGGCGCGGGAAGGAATCTCCCTGATTCTGCGGCAGAGTTCGATTCCGGACATGCCCGGCAGCATGATGTCGACCAGGGCCAGACCGCAGGGATCGTCGCCGATGGCGTCGAGGGCGTCCTCCGCCGTGCAAAAGGTGCGCACCTGATAGCCCCTGAGCTTCAGTGATTCGCTCAGAAACGTGCGGATGTTGGCATTGTCATCGATGATCCAGATCGGTTTGGACATCGTCCCCTCCCTCCGGCAAGGCCTGTGCGCCGATTCAGACCTATTTTCCCAGACTTATCCGGACTTGACAAATGTTTCATCGACGAAAGGGTCAGGACGGTCCGTTCGGCACTCCGTCCGTATCCGGGGGCAGGATTCGGTTGAAGATGGTGCGGATGCCTTCGGTGGCTTGCCGGTAGTCGTTGAGCAGCGCCACTTCCGGCTTGACCGGCCTTTCCGGGTAGCCGAGACGCAGCGCCAGTTTGCGCAGGTAGGTCGTTTCCCCGGACAGCTCGTTGATCGACTGGTCGTGGACCAGCCGCAGCTTGTTCTCCAGCCGTCGCAGAAACTTGTAGCTCCGGATCAGATGCTCGTGCTCTTCGGCGGAGAGGAGCTGCAGGCCGGCCAGGGCGTTGAGGGCCTCAAGGGTGTTGCTGGTCCGCAGTTCCGGATGCCTGCCGCCGTGTTTCAGCTGCAGGTACTGGCAGAGGAATTCGACGTCGACCATGCCGCCGCGGCCGGTCTTGATGTTGAAGTGGCTGCTGTCCTCGCGGGCGATCTCGACCTCCATCCGGTTGCGCAGCCGGCGGATTTCGCCGATCGCGTCCGGCGGCAGCGGCCGCTGGTAGGTGATCTGGTGCACCAGCCGTTCGAGACGCCGCAGAAGCTCCGGCGGGCCGGCCATCGGCCGGGCCTTGGTCAGTGCCTGTCGTTCCCAGAGCTGCGCCGATTCCTGGTGGTAGCGCTCAAAAGCTTCCAGGCTGGTCACCAGCGGGCCCTGGTTGCCCGAAGGGCGCAGGCGGGTATCGATTTCGTAGACCTTGCCCTCGGTGGTCACCAGGGTCAGGACGGAGATGATGCGCTGAGCCAGGCGGGCGAAATACTCCCGGTTGCTCTGTCGGCGGAAACGTTCCGGGTCGGTTTCCTCGGCCGGTCCGGTTTCGCCGTCCCCGTCGTAGACGAAGATCAGGTCGAGATCCGAGTGGTAGTTCAGCTCGCGGCCGCCCAGCTTGCCCATGCCGAGCACGGCGAAGCCGGCCGGCTGACCGTCCCCGCGCAACGGCAGGCCGTATCGCGGCAACAGCTCCCGGCGCGCCAGGTCGACCGCCGCCTCGAGGCAGGCTTCCGCCAGGTCGGAAAGCTGGCGGGCGGTCTGTCCCTGCAGGGCCTGGCCGTGAATGTCGTCCAGGGCGATGCGCAGAAATTCTTCCTTGCGAAAGCGGCGCAGAACATCGAGCCGCTCTTCGTAGCTGTCGACCAGCGCCAGCTGCTCGCCCAGCTCCCGGTGGAAGTCCTCCAGCGACTTGGTTCCCGCCTGGTGCGGGCGGGTCACCAGACTGTCAAGGATCTGCGGACTCTGGATGAAGATGCGCGACAGAAACTGGCTGGTGGCGAACAGGTCGATGAGCACCTTGACGATCTGCCGGTTTTCGACCAGCAGGGAGAAGAAGGTGGCGCGGGCGCGCAGGGCGAGCACGAACCGTTCGAGATTGACCAGGGCCATGTCCGGTTCCGGCGAGTCGAAGACGGCGCGCAGAAAAAGCGGCGCCAGTTTCTGCAGATGCCGGCGGGAGCGGGTCGACAGGGGATTGTGCGGCGGCCCGTGCAGCAGGGTCTGGATGGCGTCGTAGGCGGCGTCCGGGTTGCGGAATCCCCGGGCCTCCAGCAGGTCTTTCAGATAGTCGGGATCGGCTTCAGCGTCGAGAAAGACGGCGATTTCCGGATCGACATCCTCTTCGAGCCTTTCCTCGCTGCTGTGGAAAAGGCTGTGGAAAAGCTCGGCTACCGCCTGTCGGTGACGATCAAGTTCGTCGAGAAAGGCCGCCGTTTCGTCGAAGCCGCAGCGGCGGGCCAGGGCGCGAAGTTCCTCCGGCCGCTTCGGCAGGCTGTGGATCTGTCCCTCCTGCACCATCTGTACCCGGTGTTCGGCGTTGCGCAAAAAGATGTAGGCCTGGCGCAGGGTCCGGTGGTCCTTCGCGTCGATCAGGCCTTCTTCGCGCAGCATGTCCAGGGCGCGCAGGCTGTTCTTCTCCCGCAGCCGCGGATTCTTGCCGGCGTGAATCACCTGCAGCGCCTGGATGAAGAATTCGATTTCGCGGATGCCGCCCCGGCCGAGCTTGAGGTTGCGCTCCGCCTCTTCGCTGCGCACCAGGCTCCGGTCGATGCGCTGCTTCATCACCTTCATGTCCTCGACCATGCTGTAGTCGAGGTAGCGGCGGTAGACGAAGGGCTCGAGAATCTTCAGGAACTGGTCGCCGAGCGCCAGGGAACCGGCTACCGGCCGGGCCTTGAGCATGGCCGTCCGTTCCCAGCTCTGCCCCCAGCTTTCGTAATAGAGTTCGGCCCCGCGCAGGGAGTTGGCCAGCTCGCCGCGGCTGCCTTCGGGGCGCAGGTTGAGGTCGACGCGAAAGACGAAGCCGTCGGCCGTGACCTGCCCCAGGGCCCGGCTGATATATTCTCCGAGCTTGCAGAAATACGCATGCAGACCAATCCGGTTGCGGCGGCCGCCGCGGCCGTCGTCGATACCGGCGGTCTGGCCGCGATCGGAAGTGTAGATGTAGATCAGGTCGATGTCTGAGGAGAAGTTCAGTTCGCGGCCGCCGAGCTTGCCCATGCCGATGACGGTGAATTCGGCCTCCAGCGGGCAGGCATCCGCCTCGACCGCCAGCAGCGGCGCACCGTAGTCGGCGCGCAGCAGCCGGTCACAGATCTCGTATGCGCGCTGCAGGCAGGCCGAGGCCAGGTCGGCCAGCTCGCGGCCGGTGGCTTCGAAATCGGCCAGGCCGCACAGGTCGCGGCCGCCGATGCGCAGTATCTGCCGGTACTTGAAGCGGCGCAGCTGTTGCTGCAGGGTGGCGAAGTCGGTGTCGTCGGGTATCTGCTGCCGCAGCTGACGCAGCATCAGTTCCCGGTTTGAGTCCTGGTCGAGATCGCCGGCGATGAACAGCCGGTGGAAATGGTCGGCCGCGCGGCAGAGGATGCCGGTCATGAGGGCCGAGGCGCCAAGGATGGTGAGCAGCTGCCGCCGGCGCCGGTCGTCGGCCAGCACCTCGAGCAGCAGGTCGCGCTCGACCGACCAGCCGAGGCGTTCGAGATTGTTCAGCGCCTGGTCGGGGTCGGCGCTGGCGGCTCCGTCGGTCAGCACCGAGGCCAGCAGATCCGCATCGGCCAGCAGCTCGTTGAGCAGCAGCAGGTTGGCCGTGGTCTTGCCGGGATCGGCGTAGCCGAGACCGGCGGCGATGTCGGCCAGAACCTGGTCGTCGTGCCGGTCGCAGGCGTCCGCCAGCTGCTGACCGAGCCGCCTGTCCGTCACCGTTTCGTCCCCTCGGCAAGTTCCGGCAGGGTATGGACGAAATCGCCTTCGGCGACGCCGTTTTCGGTGATGATGGCGGTTATCAGGCGCGCCGGAGTAACGTCGAAGGCCGGGTTGTAGACCGCGATGTCCTCCGGCGCCAGCCGCTGCTCGCCGATGTGGGTCACCTCGCGCGGGTCGCGCTCCTCGATCGGGATCTGTCTGCCGTCGGTGAGGCTGAAGTCGATGGTCGAGATGGGGGCGGCGACATAGAAAGGGATGCCGTGTTCTTTGGCCAGTACCGCCAGGGAATAGGTCCCGATCTTGTTGGCGGTGTCGCCGTTGGCGGCGATGCGGTCGGCGCCGACGATGACGCAGTCGACGCGCCCCTGGCTCATCAGGTAGCCCGCCATGTTGTCGCAGATCAGGGTTGTCGGAATGCCGTCCCGCTGCAGCTCCCAGGCGGTGAGACGCGATCCCTGCAGAAAGGGCCGGGTTTCGTCGGCGAAGACCTCGATCTGCTTGCCGGCGGCGGCCGCCGCGCGGATGACGCCGAGAGCGGTGCCGTAGCCGCCGGTGGCCAGGGCGCCGGCGTTGCAGTGGGTGAGAATCCGGCACCGTTCGGGCAGCAGCTTCTGCCCGTGCTCGCCCATCGCCCGGTTGATGCGCTCGTCCTCCTCGAGAATGGCCAGCGCTTCGTACTCGAGGGCGATCTTGATCTGCAGCACCGGCCGGTCGGCGTGGCTGCGGGCGAAGGACTGCATCCGCTCCAGGGCCCAGAAGAGATTGACCGCCGTCGGCCGGCTGGCGGCCAGCAGCTCGCAGACGGCGGCGAACTGCTCGAGAAATGCGGCCGTCGAGTCGGTGTCGATGTCGCGGGCTCCGAACCAGGCGCCGAAGGCGGCGGCGCAGCCGATGGCCGGCGCGCCGCGCACCACCATGGTCCGGATCGCTTCCGCCACCTCGCGGTAGTCGCGGTAGTCGAGCCAGACCTCCTCGGTCGGCAGCCGGCGCTGGTCGATCATTTGCAGCACGCCGCCTGTGTATCGCAGAGGCTTGACGCCGCCGCCGGCGGCCGCGGCGCAACGGTTGGGAATGTTGGTTTGCATGATGATAACCTTTGTATTCAGGAGTCAGCCCTTGACCCCTTCGGCCGTTAATCCAGTTTCTTTCTCAACAACTCGTTGACCAGCTGCGGGTTGGCCTTGCCCCTGCTGGCCTTCATCACCTGGCCGACCAGAAAGCCGAGCACCTTGGTCTGCCCGGCGCGGTACTGTTCGACCTGGGCCTGGCAGTTGGCCAGCACCTCGTCGACCATGGCCTCGATGGCGCCGGCGTCGGTGACCTGTTTCAGCCCCTTTTCCTCGATGATGGCGTCGGCGGTCTTGCCGCTGTTCCAGATCTCCTCGAAAACCTTCTTGCCGATATTGCCGGAGATGGTGCCGTCGGCGATGCGGTCGAGCAGGCCGCAGAGCAGTTCCGGCGTCACCGGGCATTCGGCGATGGCGACCTCTTTCTCCTTCAGGTTGCGCAAGACCTCGCCCATGACCCAGTTGGCGCAGGTCTTCGGATTGCCGTGCCGTTCGACGCAGGCCTCGAAATATTCGGCGATGCCGCGGTCGGCGGTGAGGACGCCGGCATCGAACTCCGGCAGGCCGAACTCGCTGCGGTAGCGACGCCGCTTGGCCTCGGGCAGTTCCGGCAGGCTCTCGCGCACCCGGTCGATCCAGGCCTGGTCGATGGTCAGGGGAACCAGGTCGGGATCGGGGAAGTAGCGGTAATCATGGGCCTCCTCCTTGCCGCGCATGGAGCGGGTGACGCCCCGCTCGCTGTCGAACAGGCGGGTTTCCTGCACCACTTTGCCGCCGTCCTCGATCAGTTCGATCTGGCGCTCGATCTCGTACTCGATCGCCTCCTTGATGAAGCGGAAGGAATTGATGTTCTTCAGCTCTGCGCGAGTGCCGAATTCCTGCTGTCCCCTGGGGCGCACCGAGACGTTGGCGTCGCAGCGGAAGGAGCCTTCTTCGAGGTTGCCGTCGCAGATACCGAGGTAGACGACGATTTCGTGCAGCCGCTTCAGGTAGGCGACCGCCTCGTCGGCGCTGCGCATGTCCGGTTCGGAGACGATCTCGAGCAGCGGAGTGCAGGCCCGGTTGAGATCGACGCGGGAGGTCGCTTCGCCCGACTCGGAATGGAGCAGCTTGCCGGCGTCCTCTTCCATGTGAATGCGGGTGATGCCGATCTTCTTGGGACCGCCTTCGGTTTCGATCTCGAGCCAGCCATGCTCGCAGATGGGCCGTTCGTACTGGCTGATCTGGTAGCCCTTGGGCAGGTCGGGGTAGAAGTAGTTCTTGCGGGCAAAGATCGATTTGTCGGCGATCCGGCAGTTGGTGGCCAGGCCGGCGCGGATGGCGTACTCGACCACCTGTCGGTTGAGCACCGGCAGGGCCCCCGGCAGGCCGAGGCAGACCGGACAGGTCTGGCTGTTGGGCGTGTTGCCGAAGGCGGTGGAGCAGCCGCAGAAGATCTTGCTGTTGGTGGTCAGCTGGACATGGACTTCCAGGCCGATGACCGGTTCGAAGATTGAGGACATGGTGTTGCCTTTCGACACTGTTCTGTTTCGATATCAATCACACCACGAAGGCACGAAGAGCCCGAAGGAAAATCAGATGCCAGGGAATGACAGGTTTCAGTCTTCGTGGCTTCGTGGTTGCTTTTCTGCCGTTCGGTCAGATAGCCGCCTTTTTCAGATGCCAGTCGGTCGCCTGCTGAAAGGCGTGTCCGGCGCGCAGCAGGCTCTGTTCGGCGAAGGGACGGCCGATCAGTTGCAGGCCGATGGGCAGCCCGGCGGTGGAAAAGCCGCAGGGCAGACTGAGGCCGCAGGTGCCGGCCAGGTTCACCGGAATGGTGAAGATGTCCGAGAGGTACATCTGCAACGGATCGTCCAGCTTTTCGCCCAGGCCGAAGGCCGGGGTCGGCGCCACCGGGGTCAGGATCAGGTCGACCTGTTCGAAGGCGCGGACGAAATCGTCGCGGATCAGGGTGCGGACCTTCTGCGCCTTCAGGTAGTAGGCGTCGTAATAGCCGCTGGAGAGGGCGTAGGTACCGAGCATGATGCGGCGTTTGACCTCGGTGCCGAACCCCTGGGTGCGGGTGGCGCAGTACATGTCGATCAGCCCCTTGCCGGGATCGACCCGCCGGCCGTAGCGCACACCGTCGTAGCGGGCCAGGTTGCTGGAGGCCTCGGCGGTGGCGATCAGGTAGTAGCAGGCGACGGCGTAGTCGGTATGCGGCAGGCTGATGTCGACGATCTCGGCGCCCAGGCCGCGATAGACTTCGATGGCTGCCTCGATCGCCTTCTGCACGTCGGCGTCCAGGCCCTCGATGAAATATTCGCGCGGCAGGCCGATCTTCAGTCCCTCGATCTTCTGCTGCAGGGCGGCGGAATAGTCGGGCACCGGGCAGTCGATGGAGGTCGAATCCCGGTGGTCGTGGCCGGCGATGGCCTGCAGCAGCAGGGCGCAGTCCTCGACGGTACGGGCGACGGGACCGACCTGGTCGAGGGAGGAGGCGTAGGCGATGACTCCGTAACGGGAGACCCGGCCGTAGGTCGGCTTGAGCCCGACCACGCCGCAGTGGGCGGCCGGCTGGCGGATGGAGCCGCCGGTGTCGGTGCCGAGGGTGGCGACCGCCTGGCGGGCGGCGACGGCGGCGGCGCTGCCGCCGGAGGAGCCGCCGGGAACCCGCTCCGGATCCCAGGGATTGCGGCAGGGGCCGAAAGCGGAATTTTCGTTGGACGATCCCATGGCGAACTCGTCCATGTTGAGTTTTCCGAGCAGGACGGCGCCGTTTTCCTTCAGCCGGGCCACGGCCGTGGCGTCGTAGGGGGCGACATAGTTGTCGAGCAGTCGTGAGCCGGCGGTGGTGCGGGTCTGCTCCAGGTTGAAGATGTCCTTGACCGCCAGCGGAATGCCGGTCAAAGGGGCGGCTTCACCGGCCGCCAGCCGTTCGTCGGCGGTTTGAGCCTGGGAGAGGGCCAGCTCGGAGCAGATGCTGAGGTAGCTGTTGAGCCGGGCGTTGGTGGCCTCGATGCGCCGCAGGTAGGCTTCCGTCACCTCGCGGGCGCTGACTTCGCGTCTGTCGAGCGCCTGGCGCAGCTGCTGCAGATTGAGATCGATCAGATCCATGGAGTGTCAACCTTTTCAGTGGATGTTCGTCTGCATGTTTTGAGAACGGGTGGCGTTCCCGGCGGCGCGGACCCGGTCGGCCGCCGTTATTCGATGACCCTTGGGACGACGAAACAGTCTTCCTCGCGCTGCGGCGCGTTGGCCAGGGCCTTGTCCAGGCCGATGGACGGCCGGACCTCGTCCGGGCGGAAGGCGTTGTCGACGGGGACGGCGTGGGACGTCGGCTCGATGCCGTCGGTGTCGAGTTCGTTCAGCTTGTCGACATAGGAAAGAATGGCTTCCATGTCCACGGTCAGGCGTTCCAGTTCCTCGCCGGCCAGTTCCAGCCGGGCGAGACGGGCGACCTGAGCGACCTGGTCACGGGTGATTTTCATGGGGAGCTCCTTGCGAGATGGTGCGGGGTTGTCCCTGTGCAACGAAAGTGCTGTAAAATATCATGATCGCATTTCGGGGACAAGGGGCGCTCCGGCCGAATAAGTGCGCTGGCACGGGGGATTCTGTGCTAAGATTACGGCATCCGGTCGCAAGCACGAAGCGACCGATGACCACGACGATACGGAGGAATTCGAACATGCGCGCAATTCTGTTGATACTCATGGCATCCATCCTGATCGTAGCCGGCTGTGCACAGCCGCAAACCAAGGCGGGCAAGGGTGCCGCCTGGGGGACCGGCATTGGCGCCGCCGCCGGGGCCGGCCTCGGCCAGGCGATTGGCGGTGACACCAAGTCGACCTTGATCGGTGCCGGCATCGGTGCCCTGGTGGGCGGTCTGGCCGGATATCAGATCGGCAGCTACATGGATGCCCAGGAGGCGGCTTTCCGCCAGGAGTTGGCCACGGTCGAGGGCGCCAGCATCCGGCGCGACGCCGATACCCTGGCCCTGACCTTCAAGTCGGACGTGCTGTTCGATGTCGATTCGGCCCTGCTCAAGCCGGGGGCGCATGACGAGCTGTTCCGGGTGGCCAAGGTGCTCAACCAGTATCCGCAGACCACCCTGCTGGTCGCCGGCCATACTGACAGCACCGGCAGCGAGGAGTACAACCAGCGGCTGTCCGAACGGCGGGCCGAGGTGGTGAAGAACGCCCTGGTAGGCAACGGCGTCAATCCGGAGCGTATCCGCACCATCGGCTACGGTGAAAGCCGGCCGATCGCCAGCAACGCTTCCGAAAGCGGCCGTCAGCTCAACCGGCGGGTGGAGATTCGCATCGAACCGATTCGCCGCTGATATCCAATGTGGTTCCAAAATAACAAAAGCCCGCGCTTGTCAGCGCGGGCTTTTGTGTCGTGATGCATCTTTCGAATCAGTTGGGACCCGGTTTGTCGTTCGTATCCTTGTCCGCCGAATCCTTGTCATCCAGGCGCTTGAGCTCCTGGGCGTCCTGATCGTCACTGTCGTCATTCATCCCCTTCTTGAAGTTGCGGATGCCCTTGCCGAGGGCGCCGCCCACCTGCGGCAGCTTGCCGGCGCCGAAAATGACCAGGACGATGATGAGAATGATGATCAGTTCCTGGGTGCCGAGTCCGAACATGTGCTTCCTCCTACGATGGAATGCCATGGTTATACATCGACCGCCGGCAAAAGACAACAACTTCCCAAATCCACCTTCGGGGTTCGGTTGCCGTGTCAGAGCCATCCGATTCGTTGCCGCATCGATTCGCAACCGGATTTCGGGGTCAGGGGGGTGTCTGCGGTTTGACGACCATGACGCGGGCGATGTCGGTCAGGGTCAGTCCCATCTTCTTTTCCGGTTCGATAGAGGCTGCCCACTCGATCAGGGTCGGATAGTCGGGGGTGAGCCACTGGAAGGCGAGGCAAAGGGCGGTTTCGTCGTCGGCAACCTCGAAGGGGGCCGAGAATTCGTAATCCCGGTGGCGGATATTGCCTGTGCCGCGCAGGTGCAGGGTGCCGGAGAATCGTTCGTCGGTCGTCTTGCCGATGCGCAGGCGAAGCTCACAGACCGTATTGGTCAGGGCCTGTCGTGGAGCCGTCAGGTACAGCAGGGGCAGTTCGCCGGTCGGCGGATTGCATCCGGCGCAGTCGATGCGGCGGCTGGTGTTGACGATGTGTCGGCTGGCCAGGGCGCCGCGAAGATATTCGGCGGGAGAGATGCCGGTTCCGTTGGGGTCGTTTGCCTGGTCCATCTTTTCAGCCTGTTTGGATGGTTGCCGGGCCCCGCGGTCAGCGGGGCCCGGCGGTGCCGGTTCAGTGGTTGCGGGCGTAATCCGGATTGTCCATCGGATCGCCCTTGTAGCCCAGCTCCTTCCAGGGCAGGCGGCCGTTGTCGCCATGACAGTCGAGGCACTGCAGCGCCTCTTCTTTCGGAGCGACCTGGTGGTCGATCCGCCAGTACATCTCGGTCGGCGCGAAACCGTATTTGCCACTGTAGGGCAGTCCCGTCGATTCCATGCCGATTCTGGCGGCCTTGTCCCAGTCGAAGGTCGACCAGAAACCGTCTTCGCCGTAGACGTGGGCGGTGATGAAGATCTTGTTCTCGGTGTCGTAGATCTGTTTGCCGGTGTGGACCTTGAACGGATAGATCTTGGCGTTCTTGTCGTTGATGTCACCCAGCGGCCAGGTCAGTCTGGTCGGCTTGTCGGGGTCGATCTTCGAGCCGCGCAGGTAGACGCCGCTCTTGCCGTTGAACCAGGCGTAGGTCGGGATGACGTTCTTCTTGTAGGTCAGGGTGCCCATGGTCTTGCGGTACTTGATGCCGGCTTCGGCCGAGACGGTGTCCCTGCCTGCCGTCGACCAGTCCCAGTCCATCTGCGTCGGCATCTCGCGGGCGAAGGCCGGAATGTGGCAGGTCTGACAGGCGACGCTTGCCGTATGGCGATTCAGCCGCGATTCTTCATGCGGGGCGCTGTCGTGACAGCTGGTGCACTCGAAGCCGTTTTTGCCGTCGGGCGAAGTGGCCATGTTGGCGCCGGGAATCTGGTGGTTCTCGGTGACATGGCAGGTCTGGCAGGCAAAGTCGAGCCCGTCCGGCGACATGTGGACGTCGAGTTCGCGGTCCGGAAATTCCATCGACGAATCGAGGTCGCCGTGCTTGACGGCGTCACCGCCGCCGCCGAAGAAGTGGCAGGCGCCGCAGTTGTAGCGGCTCGGCTTGCCGACGTTCCGCGCGATTTCGAGAATGTCGACGCCCTTCCTCACTTCGCCGGCATTGTCACCGTCCTTGTGATAGCGGCCGGTGGTGTCATGGCAGACCAGGCAGTCGATGCGGCTCTGATCGGAGAAGTCGAAGTTCTCGTCCCGCCAGCCGTAGCCGATGTGGCACTCGCTGCAGTGCACCCGGTTGGTCGGCGTCGAGGTGCAGAAGTTGTTGATGGCGTTGATCTTGCCCAGCTTGACCTTCTTGCCGTTGACGACCTGCTCGCGCTGCCAGGTCCAGTGAGGCGTCTTCATCAGGTGCTCGGCCTCTTTCTTGTGGCACTTGAGGCACTGCTTGGTCGCTTCCGGTCCACTGTTGATCGGCCCCTTGATGTAGGCGGCATGCGACGGGGCGTCTTCATCGGCCACGGCATGCGTGCCGGTGGCCAGCAGGGCCAGGGTCAGGGTGAACAGCAGGGGAAAAAGTCTTCGCAGCATGATGGTTTCTCCTGGTCGTCTTTTGTTTCAACAATATGGATGTTTGCATGATTGTGCCGGGGAAAAAGGGGGGAAAGCCGCCCCCCTTTTTCCACCGGTTGCCGGTCAGAACCGCACGGTGATCGAGGCGTTGAGGTCCCAGACCTCGTCGATCGCCGGCAGCATCGAGTAGACCTTGCCGGCCTGAACGTCCTCGACTTTCTTCGGCTCGCCCACCGGGGCGCCGCTGCCGGTGTACTCGTAGTCGTAGTAGAGTCCGGCAACCTTGATGAACATGTTCGGGTTGACATCGACAATGTAGTAGACCTCGCCGACATGACCGCGGGTGGCCAGCTTGCTGCCGACGACGTCATCCTGCGCCTGGGTGAAGGGCAGCCAGTACTTGGAGCCGTAGTTGTACTCGACACCGAGCTTGCCCATCGGTGCCGGGATCTGCACGCCGAGATAGACCGAGTAGCCGTTCTCGGCGCTGTCGTCGGTGGTGCGGCCGGTCGGAGCGAAGGCAACGGCGTCGACACCGATGGTTGCCGGGTTGCCGTTGGCGTCGACCGGGATCAGCTCGGCGTCCTTGTTCAGGCCGCCGAACAGGCCCGCTTCCCCGTTGGGGTCGGTGCGGGTCCAGCCCAGGCTGACGAACCATTTCAGGCCGCTGTCCTCCTCGCGCAGGTAGCCGACACCGCCGAGCAGCATGTCACCGATGTTGTGGGTCGCCTGCACCCGGGTCAACAGGTTGAAACCGGGGAAAATGGCGGACTGGAAGCTGGCCGGCAGGAAGCTGCTGGGGACCGCCAGGACGCCCTTGAAACCATCGGTCACATCCTTGGCCCCGAACAGGGTCAGCTGCAGGAAGTTGGTGCCGTCGTTGAGCAGGTCGATGTTGAAGCCGCCCAGGTGGGTGTCCTCCAGGTCGATCTCGTTGAACAGCTCGCCGTTGCCGTACTCCGATTCATAGCCCTGGCCGTAGCAGAAGCGGACCACCTGCCCCTCGACGCCGGTCACCCGTCCCAGTTTGTAGCCGATGGTCATGCCGTCGAAGTTGAAATTGACCAGGTGGCCGGAAGGCGTGCCGCCGCGCAGCTCGTTCTCGCGCAGGTGGGCCGGCGGTCCGTAGGTCGAGGGCCGGCGGCCGATGGAGAGATAGAAGTTGCTGCCGCCGATGTCGTTCCAGCTGAAATAGGCGCGTTCCACCTGCAGGTAGTCGCTGGTGGTGTTGCCGCTGTTGGTGCCGTCCATGGTGAAGGAGTTCCAGGAATCGAACACCTTGACATTGGTCGAGTCGCCCCAGTTCTTGTACATCAGCAGCCGGCCATGGAACTTGACGTTCTTGTACACCTTGGCCTTCATGCCGAGTCGCAGCCGGGTGGTGTAGAGCAGGTCGTTGTCGAAATCGTCGGTCTTGCGCTTCAGGGTTCCGTCGGTGTTGAAGTTGGGAACCAGCAGGCCGGAGGTGGAATCATTGACAAAGGCCGGCTGGACGTTGGTGAGATCCCGGTAATGCAGGGTGTCCGCCTTGACCCGCAGGTCGCCGTAGAAGCTGATCCGGTCGGTGGCGGCGTGCATGGTGTTCTTGTCGATCTGCTCCTGCAGGTAGTCGATCTCTTCGTAGAGCTGGTCGATCTTTTTCTGCAACTCGTCTACCGAAGCGCCAAGAACCGTGCCCGGCAGGGCGATGGCCAAGGCTAGAATCAGGACGAAAAAGGTTCGCATCGCGTGCCTCCTCGGGAAAGGATTGAAAGGTTATCCGCAGGTTTCCGGCTGGTCGGAATCGGCGGCGTGGTCATAGAGGAACTGGTTGATGTCCTTCAGGTCCTTTTCCTTGAACTTGCCCCAGATTTCCGGTTTGGCCTTGTGCTTGTCGCGCTTGAAGAAGCGGTCCCACTGGCTCATGGTCTTCGACAGGGGAGTCAGCTCGCCGCCTTCGGCGCCGGCGACATGGCACCGCTTGCAGTGTTTCTTGAACAGGTACTTGCCCTTTTTCGGGTTGCCGCCCTGGGCGGCCATGACGGATGTCGCCGCGAACAGAGCGATGGCGACGATGGCTGTGATTCGTTTTGCCAGTTTCATCGTTGTGCCTCCATGTGGTTTGGTGACGCCGTGCGTCTGGTCTGTTGGTTGAGGTTCGTGTGCCATTTACTCTCGGCGTTTAATGATGATTTCGAATATTCGGGTATCATGATTTGTGCCAATATTTTACGGTAATTTATGCGACATTTCGTAAATATTCATTACGATTGAGACTTTTAGAAAAAGTTAAGAATTCATCCACCTTAATGAGCCTGCAAAAAAAAATGATTCGATCGCAATATTGCCTGATGGCGGCATGACATGCAGTCATTTGGCCAAACGGACCCGGCTAAGAGAGTTTTCGGCTGTCGGGGTGGGAGACTTTAGCTTTTTTGTCTGGCCGTCGGGGGGACGGCCGGATGGGTGGGATGCGGAGAGGGACTCAGAGTTCCGGCTCCATGTCGTCGCCGAAATCGTCGGCGTCGTCTTCGAGCTCGTCGATGAAGTCTTCGTCGAGAAAGTGGTCGAGAAACTTTCGATTGTTCTTCAGACAGCGTTCGATGTCCCGCTGCAGTTCGGCCAGTTCCGGATAGCGCTCTGAAATTGTCGCCGGGGCGGATCCTGATGAATCGACGCCGGTCTGTCGCTGTTCATCTCTTTCCTGTTCGCTCACGATGTTCCTCCAGGGTCTGCAGGTAGAGATCGAGATAACGGCTGGCGGAGCGCCGCCAGCTGTAGTCCTGCCGCATGCAGACGGCTACGAGACGTCGCCAGGCCGTCCGCTCGCCGAACCGGGCCAGGGCGCGGTCGACTGCTTGCAGCAGGGCCTGCGATGTCGGCTGTTCGAAGCAGAAACCATTGCCGGTTTGCGGCCGGCTGTCAATATCGAAAATGGTGTCGGCCAGGCCGCCGGTCGACCGCACCAGGGGCACGGCGCCGTAGCGCAGGGCGATCAGCTGGCCGAGCCCGCAAGGTTCGAAACGGCTGGGCATCAGAAAGAGGTCGGCCCCGGCGTAGATGCGCCGGGCGAGGGCGTCGTCGAAGCCGAGCCGGATCGCCACCCGGTCGGGATCGGCCGCCGCCAGGGCCTGCAGGCGTGCACTAAGGGCTCTGTCGCCGCTGCCGAGCAGTGCCAGCTGCACCGGCCGCCGGGCGAGCCTCGGCCAGGCATCGAGCACCAGGTCGATTCCCTTTTGCCGGTCGATGCGGGTGACCATCGCCAGCAGTGGTGTCCCGGCCTGCTGTGGCAGGCCCAGCTCGCGCTGCAGCCGCCGCTTGCACAGGGCCTTGCCGTCGAGGCTGTCGGCGGCATAGGGATACGGAACGGCGCTGTCGGCGGCGGGATTCCAGTCTTCGGGATCGATGCCGTTGAGAATGCCGCTCAGGCGCTTTTGCCGGCTGCGCAGAATGCCCTCGAAGCCGCAGCCGGATTCGGGCGTCAGGATCTCCTGGCAGTAGGTCGGTGATACGGTAGTGATGCGGTCGGCGAAGAAGATGCCGGCCTTGAGGAAGGAGAGCTTGCCGTAGAATTCGATCCCCTCGGGATGGAACAGTTCCTCCGGCAGGCCGAGCAGGGGCAGAACCTCCGGCTCGAACAGCCCTTGGTAGGCCAGGTTGTGAATGGTCAGCAGGCTGGCGATGGATCGATAGAAGGGGGTGCTGTGTAGTTCGGTGGCAAGCAGCAGGGGAATCAGTCCGGTCTGCCAGTCGTGAACGTGGATCAGCTCTGGCTGGAAGCCGAGGCGCGGCAGGGCCTCGAGCACCGCCCGGCAGAAGAAGCCGTAGCGCTGGGCGTTGTCCGGGTAGTCGACGCCCGCCTCGCCGTACAGCCCGTTGCGTTCGAACAGCTCCGGCCGGTCGATGAACCAGACCCGCACCCCCTCGTGGTCGAGCTGCCTGACGCCGCAGACTTCCCGCTGCCTTCCCATGGCAACCGTCAGCCGCAGACCGGTATCGGTCGGTGGAAATCCGCGCTGCCGCACCATGCGGTGCAGAGGGAGGATGATGGCGACCTGGTGCCCCATGCGGGCCAGGGCGCGCGGCAGCGAGCCGGTGACATCGGCCAGGCCGCCGGTTTTGGCAAAGGGGGCGACTTCGGATGCGACAAAGAGAATTTTCATGGCGGTCTCAGACGGGAGGAAGTTTAGCGCAATCGCCCTCCGGAGCGCCAGGGGGAGCGAGGTCGTCGAGATCCAGCCAGGCGGTGTTGCCGCCGGTTTGTTCGCGCCACAGCCTTTGCAGGCTGCCGTCGGCATCGGGCAGCGGTTTGAGGTGGAGCAGAACCCGGTACTGATAGGGGCCGAGCTCGAGGCGCAGCCCTTCCCGGCGCAGGGTCGGCAGGTGCAGCAGTATCTTCTTGCCCTCGCGGATTTCCCGGCCGGAGAGAAACGGCATCTTCTGTACCGCCGGCGCCAGGGCTTCGGCCAGCTCCGGAGACTGTTTCGCCACGGTCCTGTCTTCGGCGCTTCTGGAGACGGCGAAACGGATGCGACCCGCTGTCGGGTGCGGACTGTTGTTGACCACCACCAGCACCCTTTCGTCGCCGTGGCCGTTGCTGAAGGCGAAGACGTTTTCGTCGCAGCCGGTGTCGGTGACGAAATCGTAGAAGCGGAAACTGTCCGCCCCGCTGAACAGGCGCCGCCGGCGCAGCAGGGGGAAGATCTGGCTCTGGTGGTGGCGGAAGAAGCCTTCGTCCCGCTCTTCGTCGAGCAGGGGACGGACGAATTCCATGCCGTACTTTTCGCGCAGGCCCTCGACCTGTCCGTGACCGAACAGCGGCAGCCCGGGCAGGGTGGCGAGCAGGACGGCGACGGCGAAATATTTGTCGCCCTTGCCGAACTGCTCGACGGCGGTGGCTTCGTCAGGATTGTTCATGAAGTTGACGAACCGCTGCAGGATGCGCCGGTCGCAGGCGAGGGTGTCGCGGATGACCCGGTGGTAGCGGGCGTTCTCCTCGTGCTTGAGCATGTTCATGAAGGCACTGTTGTAGACCCGGTGCATGCCGAGTTCGCGCACGAAGTAGCCTTCGAGCATCCAGAAGGCTTCGGCCAGCAGCAGGGTGTCCGGCGCCTCGGCGGCGAGACGGTCGACCACCTGGCGCCAGAATTCCTGGGGAAAGGCGCGGTCGAACTCTTCGGCCGTCAGGGCGAACATGGCGCGGGACGGCACGCCGGAGCCGCCGCCGGGCAGGGGATACCAGAGACGCTGAAAATGCCGTTTCGCCAGGGTCATGGCGGCATCGAACCGGATCAGGTCGAAGCGTTTTGCCACCTGCAGAATCAGCTCGATCATCGCTTCGCGCACGTCCGGCCTGAGATAGTCGAGCTGGGCGGTGTCGTTCCAGGGCAGGTGGGTACCGTCGTTGCCGTGGTAGATGTAGCGGGTGCGGCCGCTGCGCCGGTCGACATGGCGGAAGACGACGGCGGCGTCGCTGTGATCCCAGTAGCCGTCCTCGATGACCAGCTCGATGTCCGGATGCCCGGACAGGTCGGGCCCGGTGAAGCTGTAGCCGGGGAAGGGGGGATGGTCGGTCTGGACGAAGCGCTCGGGATGATCGCGCAGCCAGCGGGAATCGAGGCCGAAATGGTTGGGAACCACATCGCCGCACAGGAGGATGCCGTGCCGGCGGCAGCGGTGCCGGAATCGGTCGAAGGCCGCGTCGCCGCCGATTTCCGCGGCGATGTCGTAGTCGAACAGGGCGTAGGCACTGGCGGCGGCGTCGCGGTTGCCGCGCAGCCGCTTGATCTTTGCCGAGGCCGGCGAGCGTTCCCACAGGCCGATCAGCCACAGGGCGTTGAAGCCGCAGGCTGCGAGCTGCTCCAGTTCGGTGTCGGGAATGTCGTCGAGGGTGCGGACTTCGGTCTGGTAGCGGTGGCCGAGCTGGTACATCCAGACCCGGATCGACTTGGCGATCAGCACCACGTCGGCCATCCAGTCGGCTTCGGGGGTGAAGCCGTCGCTTTCGTGTCCGCCAAGGCCGGGGGGCTGCGGCGGCCCCGCGCCACCGGTCGGCCGGCGCATCTCGGAGCTCACCGCTTCGAATACGGCATCCAGTTCCGCCAGCAGTTCCGCCGGCAGCAGGGGCTGCCAGTGCCGGCGAACCCATCTCAGCTGGTCGGCGAGGCTGTCCGGCTGGCGGCGGAGCGGTTCGCAGATCAGGTCGTAGAGGGTGCGCCCAGAACCTTCGCCTGCTTCCTCAAGGGGAAGTTGCAGCAGCCGGCGGTAGTGGCAGGCCGTCTCCAGCTCGCTGTCGTCGAACAGCGAACGGGCGCCTGCGGCGGCGGGATTGTCGTTCTGGGAGGCCAGGATGAAGATTTCCGGCAGCAAGCGGGCGATCGTCTCCGCTTGCGGCGCATCTTCGTCCGCTTCGGCTGGCGGGAAGAGACGCCGGAACTGGATGAGGGTCAGCTCCAGGTTGCTGTCGGCGGGCGGTTGCCGCCGGTGCAGCTGCTGCCGGCAGAGGTGGCGCTGGGCGCGGCAGAGGGCGGCGAGCAGCAGCAGCTCGCTACCGCTGGCGACGTTGGGGCCCTCGCATTCGCGCAGGGCGCCGGCGATGCGGAACAGCCGCTGCCGCTCGTGTTCCCGGGGGCAGTCCGCCAGCCTTTCGTCCAGCCGCAGCCGGCGCCGGGCCTTGTCCGAAATGGGAAAGGGCTGCCTGAGAGAGTTGCCGTGTCGGTTCATGGCATCGAATCAGCGTTTTTGAGCGGGGTTTTCGCCGCGCAGAAAGGCGGCCGCGTCTTCCGGCGCCACCAGGTTGACCGGCACTCCCGTGGCCTGCTCGATGCCGGTGCCCCGCGCCAGGCAGGGATGAATTTCGAGGTACCAGTGATAGTCGTGGGCCAGCGAGGTCCAGTAGTTTGGACGGCCGAAGCGGGTGTGCTGCGGCGGGGCCGTGCGCAGATAGAGCCGGTACGACGGCGTCCGCAGGGCCTGGCGCAGGCGTGCCAGGACGTTGCGCAGCACCTCGGCCAGCGCCAGCAGTTCGTCTTCGCCGACCCGTACGAAGTCGTGTTCATGCCGCCGGGGGACGAGCCGCAGCTCGAAGGGCCGGCCGGAAGCGTAGGGGACCAGGGCGACAAAGTGGCCGTCGTCGTGAACGATGCCGGTTTCGGTGTGCAGCTCCTGCCGCAGCAGGTCGCACAGCAGGCAGCGCTCCTTGCGGCTGAAATGGTCGCGGCAGTTGTGCAGTTCCGCCGCCATCAGAGGCGGAATCAGGGGCAGGGCGATGATTTGCGAATGCGGGTGCGGGATGTCCGCTCCCGCCAGCGGCCCCTGGTTGCGGAAGAGGCAGATGGCGCGAAAGCGCGTGTCGCGGCGCAGGTCGTTCAGGCGTCGCTGCCAGGTGTGCAGGACGGCGACCAGTTCCTGCGGCGCGAAGTCGGCCAGGTCGCGGTCGTGGTCCGGATTCTCGATGACGATTTCGTGGGCCCCGACGCCGTTCACCCGGTCGTAGAGGCCATGGCCGCGGGGATCGAGATCCCCCTCGATGGCGAGAACCGGATGCCGGTTGGGAATCACCCGGACCTGCCAGCCGGGGGTATCGGGGGGCTGGCGTTCGGGGCGGACTGCGTCGATCTCCGGCGGGGTGCGGCTTTCGTTGCCGTAGCAGAAAGGGCAGAACTCGACCCGGGGCGCCGGCTGTTCGAGCAGAAACTCCTGCAGGCGGCGGCCCCGTTCGCGGTCGACGATCACCCAGACGCCCTTGAGGGGATCCCAGCGGATTTCAGACATGCAACCGGTCCTTTCGACGGTCAGACATACCACTCGTCGGCTTCGAGCAGGGTGCCCCGGTAGGGAATTTCCAGCGGCGCCTCGACCGGCCAGCGGGCCATCTCCCGGTCCTGTTCGCAAAGGTGGAGACTGAGCAGCAGCACGTCCCCGGCCTTCAGCTCCAGCGGCGCCAGCGGGATGGCCAGTTCGACCACCTGCTCTACCGCGCCCTTGCCGCGGCCGACGATCCGGCTGTCGCCGGCCCGATAGAGGAAGACCTCCCCGCTTTTCGGAACGAACCGGGCCAGCCAGGCGTCGGCGGCGGTCAGGTGTATGTCGAGGTGATGCCCCTCTTCGAGCAGGTCGTCCTGGTGCGCGTGCGGGTCGAGACGCAGAAAGAGATGCTTCAGATCGTAACCGAAAAGCAGGCTGGTGAACAGCTGGTCGCGCGGGTGCATGGCGCCGCCGCCGGTCAGGCTGGCCCGGCCGGCGGCGAGCCACTCGAAGTAGTCGCCGGCCTGGCCGTTGATGGTGGGCGTGAACAGGGCCGTCGGTTCGCGCAGCCGCCGCCGTTTGCTGACCGGCGGCTTGATCGGCTGTTTCAGTTCGGGCGGCGCCGACCGGCCCGTCGCCAGGTAGAGGGCTTCGAGATGCCGGCGGAAGAGCAGGTCGAAGGTGTCGGCCTGGGCGCTGGCGTGATCGTCGCCGTACCACCAGAACCAGTCGCTCCCCTCTGCCCGCAGCAGATGGTCGCTCCGGCGATCGTCGGGCTGCGGCGCCTGATCGCCGAACGTCTCGCTCCGCGCCCGCGCCAGCAGCTCCCAGGCCCGGTTCTCCTCCGGGTGGCCGATCCAGATGTGGAAGTCGCTGTTGATCCAGGAGCCGGGGGCCAGCCGTTTCAGGCTCCTGGTCCGGCAGTGGTGCAGTGCTTCGCTGACGGTCGTCAGCCGCAGCCGGGAGGAGGCGCCGATCCCTTCGTAGAGGGTGCGCAGAAAGGGATAGCCGTTCTCTTCGTAGCTCTCCCAGCAGTTTTCGCCGTCGAGAACCAGGGCCAGCAGCCCGCCGGGGGCCTGTTCGGCCGCCCTCTCGAGATGTCCGATCAGGTCTTCGGCGGCCCGTTTCGGTTTCCAGTGGGCGTAGACGAAACCGATGCGGTCGGACAGCTCGAGGTCGCGGAAGATCAGGGGCAGTCCCCGGTAGCTGTAGGGGCGGTAAAGGTCTTTGCGGTTGCGCAGCCCGCCGGGGAGGCTGCGGTGCAGAATCCCTTCGTCGCTGGCGGCCCAGGGAATGTCTTCGTCGATCATCAGCTGCAGGGCTTCTTCGCTGACCGCTCCCTCGGCGGGCCACATGCCGCGCGGCCGGACGCCAAGATAGTGCTGTATCAGGTCGCGTCCGCGGCGGATCTGCAGCCGGGCGTCTTCGGGATGGCGGAAGCCGGTGGCGGGCAGGGTGGTGGCGGGCGATGCCTCGGCGGCGATGGCGGTATTGCAGAGCAGTGGCAGAATGGGGTGCGCGTAGGGGGTGAAGGAGATCTCAATGCGTCCTTCTTCCTCCAGTTGCCGGTAGAGGGGAAGAATGCCGGCGACCTCGGCATCGAGGCGGTCGAGCAGCCCGGCTTTTTCAGCTTCGCTGAATCCCTCCTGCTTGGCCAGCAGCTCTTTGACCGGGGGCTCTTGCCGCAAATGGTGCCCGGTCCAGCTCAGCAGAAACCAGACCTGCAGGTCGCGCAGGTCCTTTTCCCTGAACTCCCCGGCGCCGCCGGTCTCTTTCTTGCGGGCCAGCTCGCGGTAGCGCCTGTTGGGCAGGATGTGCCGCTCGGCGTGCACCGTGAAGAACCGGTCGACGAGAAAGCGGCGCTCGTCATCGTCGAGATCCCGCGGATCGCGGCGGGCCAGCTCGAGCCACAGATCCTGCACTTCGCCCCGGGCGTAACGGTCGAGTTGTTCCACCAGCACCGGCACCAGGTTGAAGGTGATGCGGGCCGCTTCGATTCCGGCCATCGTGCGCAGCATCTCGCCGTAATCCTTGACCGCGTGCAGCCAGGTCCAGGGCAGCAGGGTCAGGCCGCTGACCGGATCGCGATAGTCGGGCTGGTGCATGTGCCAGAGGATGCAGACGTTCAGTTGCTTCATGCCGCGGGCTCCGTTCAGGGGCGCAGATCGCGTTCCTGTTCCAGCGTCTTTTTCCAGGCCGTGATCTTCTCCCGGTAGTGTTCGAGCAATTTACCGGCGGTGGTGGCGTCCTCCGCCTCGGCGATGAGGTGGACGACCGGGCGGAACTGGTCGGGCAGCACCAGCACCCAGGCTTCGCCGTGGGTGATGCGCACGCCGTCGATGAAGCTCGCCTCCAGCTGCGAGGCGGTTTCGCTCATCCGGCGCATGATCCCCCCCTTGTATTCGGCGCTGCACGGCACTTCGCGATGCAGGTAGTGCCTGTGTTCGGCGACCTGTTTCAGGTCGTGCAGACTGCTGCCGGTGCGACAGAGCATCTCCAGCATCTTGGCAACGGTGAACAGGCCGTCGAAATTGGGATGCAGGGCCGGAAAGGCGAAACGCCCGTCGAGGGTGCCGGCCATGACCGTGCCGTTTTTGGTGGCGGCTTCCACCAGGGCACGGCCGTCGACGCGGGTGCGTTCGACGCTCAGCCCGGTCCTTGCCGCCAGTTCGTCGATGACGCTGGGCGCCGAAACCGGGACCACGAGCCTGCCGCCATCGTTGTCGCCGCAGCTCAGGGCGCAGAGGGCAACCAGGCTTTCCAGGTCGCTGAGCACCTCGCCCCGGTCGTCGATGATGGTCAGCTTTTCGCCCGATGGCCCGAGCCAGATGCCGGCCGTGGCGTCGAGGATGACGACGATGCGCGAGAGCTGTTCCAGGAAGAGGGCCTTCTGTTCAGGTGTGGTGCCCGCCTTGCTCTCCTCGACGTGGGAATTGATTTCGACCACCTCGCAGCCGAGCTCGTTGAGCAGTCCCGGCAGCAGGTCGGCCGCCGGCGAATGGTTGAGGTCGATGACGACCTTGGGCCGCCGGCGGCTGAGGAGCTTGCGGTCGATGGCCTTCAGGAAATGGTCGCGGTAGACGTCGTAGGCGCCCGGCATGTCGAAGATGCCGCCCGGTTCGCTGTGGTGGGCGCGTCGGAAATTCTCCTTGAAGTAGATGCGCTCGACGCTCTTGCCCATGGCGGAGGAGAATTCGAGCCCCTCGGCATCGAGAAAGACGATTTCGGTGGCGGCCGGGTCGGTCGGCGACTGGCGGAAGTGGACGCCTCCGACCTCGCCGAAGGTGGCCAGCTTGAAGGTCAGCACCGGCAGGGGGCAGGTCAGTACGTCGCGCACGTTGATGCCGGCCGACAGCAGGCCGCCGACGAAGGAACGCTTGAGCATCCGTGACGAGCGGATGGCGTCACGGCCGGCGAGAATGGTGCTGCCACGCGGCAGGGTGGAGCCGTAGGCCGCGCCCAGCCGGGCGGTGAATTCCGGCGTCAGCTCGACGTTGGTCAGGCCGCTGACCAGCGGCCCCTCGAACAGGGACTTGCGCCATCGTTCTCCCCAGATGAGATTGGTAGTGACCGTCGCATCGGCTTCCACCACCTTGCGCGGCCAGATCTTGACGTTTCGCTTGAGCAGCGCTCCGTCGCCGATGGTGGTTTCGTCGCCGACGATGACGCCCGGCTCGATGGTGACCTTGCGGCCGGTGCGGGCGTTGTGCCCCAGCACCGCGTCGCTGATGCGGGTGCCGCTCTTGACGTAGACGTTGTCCCAGAGGACGGCGCCGTTCAGCTCGACGCCGTCCTCGAGGGTGCAGTTGCGGCCGATGATGCTGTCGCGGATGACGGCGCGGCCGTTGATCTGGGTGTTCTCGCCGATAATGACCAGCCCCTCGAGAACGGCGCCGGCGCCGTTCTCGACGCTCGATTCGCCGCCGAAGTAGATACGTCTGTCAGGGGCGAGCAGCGGTTCTTCGATGGTGACCTCGACCCGGCCGCGGGCGATGTCACGGCAGGCTTCGAGGTAGGCGTCGGTGTTGCCGATGTCGGCCCAGTAGCCCTCGAGCCGGCAGCCGAACAGCGGGGCGTCGTCCGCCAGCATGGCCGGAAAGACGTCTTTCGACCAGTCGCGGTTGCTCTGCTCGGGGATCAGGTCGAGGACGCCGGGCTCGATCACGTAGATGCCGGTGTTGATGGTGTCGGAAAAGACTTCGCCCCAGCCCGGTTTTTCGAGGAACTTGGTGATGCGGCCTTGCGCGTCGGTGATGACGACGCCGAACTGCAGCGGGTCGGATACCGAGGTCAGGGCGATGGTGGCCTGCGCCTTTTTCTGCCGGTGAAAGTCGATGGCCCGGCGCAGGTCGATGTCGGTCAGCAAATCGCCGCTGATGATGAGGAAGGTTTCGTCGAGAAACTTGGCCGCGGCCTTGACCGCGCCGGCGGTGCCGAAGTCCTCCAGCGGGGTGACATAGCGGATGCGGACGCCGAACTCGCTGCCGTCGCGGAAGAAATTCTTGATGATTTCCGGCTGGTGATAGAGGAGCATGACCAGCTCGGTGATGCCGTGCCGCTTGAGCAGGTCGACGATGTGCAGCATGATTGGCCGGTTGGCCAAGGGAATCATCGGCTTGGGCAGGTTGATGGTCAGGGGCTGGATGCGGGTGCCGAAACCACCGGCCATGATGACGGCTTTCATAGTGGACGTATTCCTCCATGCCAATGAAATGCGCAACGCTCGCCGGAAGCGAAAGGCGATGGCCGGCCGGCTGCCGTCCTCAATCCCCCCCGCCGTGGTCCGTCATGGCCGTCTGTCGCCACCGGGTTCCGGTGCCGAACAAGTATATCAACAGCCGGCGGCTGCGCAACGCAGCCTCCGGCAGTCTTTTTCGCCGTCCAAATCCACCATCTGCTTTTCGCGGACCGGGGATGCCGGAACGGGCACAGATGCAAGGCATCCTGCCGATTCTGGTTCAGCGGTAGCCCAGGCTACGTCGAGCACCGAAGGCGCAGCTTGCGGGCTTGTCCTGCCGCCCGGAAGATGGCATAAAGGCGCCATGCGCGAAAAACGGTACCGGCTCTTTTCCGAGGTGATGAAGCGGCGGTTCGGCGGCCGGGTGCACAAGATCTCCGTCGATGCCGGTTTCGGCTGTCCCAACCGCCAGGGCGGACGGCGGGGAGGCGGCTGCATCTTCTGCGACCCCGGCGGCTCCGGCGCCGTCGGCATCGATCGCGGGCTGGACGTTGCCGGCCAGATCGAGGCCGGCAAGGAGGTGATGACCCGCAAGTACAAGGCGAAGCGGTTCATGGCCTATTTTCAGCCGTTTTCCAACACCTTCGCCCCCGTCGAACGGCTTCGGATTCTCTACGACGCCGCCCTGGAGGTGCCCGATGTCGTCGGCCTGGCGGTCGGCACCCGCCCCGACTGCCTGCCGGACGAGGTGCTCGACCTGTTGGCCGAATACCACCGGCGCACCTGTTTCTGGCTCGAAATCGGTCTGCAGAGCAGCCACGACGCCACCCTGGCCGCCATCGGCCGCGGACACGACTACGCCTGCTTTCTCGACGCCTTCCGGCGGGCGAAGGCGCGGGGGCTGCAGGTCTGCGTGCACGTGATTCTCGGCCTGCCGGGCGAGACGCGTGAACAGATGCTGGCCACCGCCGACGAGATGGCGCGTCTGCAGGTCGACGGCATCAAGCTGCACCTGCTGCACGTGCTGGAAGGGACCGAGCTGGGGCGGATGTACCGCGACGGCGGGGTTGACGTCATGGAGCGGGACGCCTATGTTGATCTGGTCTGCGACGTCATCGAGCGGCTGCATCCCGCAACCCTGATCCAGCGGCTGACCGGCGACGGGCCGCGGGATCGCCTGCTGGCGCCGCTCTGGTCGCTGAACAAGTGGGAGGTGCTCAACGCCATCGACGACGAGCTGCAGCGGCGGGGAAGCCGGCAGGGGAGCCGGCTGTGCCATCCGGCAGCCACCTGAGAGATTTTCATGGAGGAATCGTGCGACGTCTGATTTTCGGCACCCGAAGCTATCACTGGTTCGAACGCCTGGTGGTGGCCGCCCTGACCGCGCTGGTCAGCATTTCGGTGGTTCTCACCCTGATCCAGTCCGGCGTCGAGCTTTACCAGGTCGTTCTCACCGGCCCGGCCCTGTTCGACCACAACCAGTTCATCAAGGTTTTCGCCTCGTTCATGACCGTGCTCATCGCGCTCGAATTCAATCACACCGTGCTGGCCGACATCACCACCAAGAAGCCGATCGTCAAGGTGCGCGCGGTGTTGCTGGTGGCCATGCTCGCCCTGGCCCGAAAGGTGGTGCTGGTCGATTTCAAGGAGGTTTCCTACACCTCGATGCTGGGCCTTGCGGTGCTGATCATCTGCGTTTCCGGCGCCTACTGGGCGGTGCGCCGGGACGAGTTCCTGTCGGAGGGCGAGTCGGAGGAGGGACGTGATTGAGATCATCACCACCGGCGGCACCATCGACAAGGTCTACTTCGACGCCAAGAGCACTTATGAAGTCGGTGAGTCGCCGGTGGGCGAGCTGCTCAGGGAAGCCAATCTGACCGTCGACATCCGGGTACGCCCCCTGCTGCGCAAGGACAGCCTGGAGATGACCGACGCCGACCGGGCCCAGATCCGGCGGGCGGTGCAGGAATCGGCCACCGAACGGATCGTCATTACCCACGGCACCGACACCATGGTTGAAACCGGCCGGGCCCTGCTCGGCATTGCCGGCAAGACCCTGGTGCTGACCGGAGCCATGCTGCCGGCCCGCTTCCGCTCCACCGACGCCCTGTTCAACGTCGCCAGCGCCATCACCGCCGTGCAGCTGCTTCCGCCCGGCGTCTACATCGCCATGCACGGCCGTATCTTCGATCCGCGCACCACCCGCAAGAACGTGGCCGAAAACCGCTTCGAAACCCTCGCCGGCGACTGAGGCCGTGCAAGCGCTATCCTTGCCCGGAATCAGTACTTTGTGGCAGCGCGTAGCTGAACACGCTGCGTTCATTTGCCGGAGCCAGGTAGTCGGGGAAAACGAGGGCGAAGGCTTCGGCGGGAGTCCGGTAGAAAGAACCGATCTGTTCCCTTGATTCTGGTGACCAGGTGGTCGTCGCCGTGTGACACCGCCACCTTCGGCCTGTCCCAGGACTTCCCGCCCGTATCCATCTGCAGGCTGTTGCCGGGGGGGCAGAAATCCTCGATAATGCCTTCAATATCCTTTGTTCTCATATCTCTCCCACCGGAATCGCGGTTTCGAACTTGATCCGCTCCATGGCGAACAGGGTGCGGAACTTGACCACGTTGGGGTCGTGGTTGAAGAGCCGGTTGCAGATCGCCTGATACTCCTTCATGTCGACCAAGTGGATGACCAGCAGCACGTCGGTTTCGCCGGTGACGCTGTAGACCTGGGTCACCGCTGGTTCCTTCGCGAGCAGATCGAGAAACTGTCGCTGCGCCTCGGCGCCGTGGCGCTCGAGCGTGACCTCGACAATGGCGGTCAGGCCACGGCCAAGCCGGTCGGGATCGGCCAGGGCGACCGTTTTCAGCAGGACGCCTTTCTGTTTCAGTCGTTTGACCCGGCGCAGACAGCTGGAAGGGGAGAGGTTGACGCGGTCGGCCAGCTCGGCGTTGGTCAGATCGGCGTTGTGTTGCAGAACCTCGACAATGCGGCGATCAATGGCATCCATGTGCAATATTTCTCCATTTAGGTGTGCTCTATTGCAACAGTATGTCACAAAAGCGGCCATTTTGCTCCCCTATTTCATCCAGGCTGCACTATTCTTTGGCCACGGAGGTGCCCGGGAGAACCATGAAACCACTGATTCAGGTGAACGAGATTGTCCGCGATGGCGTCCGGCTTTACCTGGAGCTGCTCAAGGTGATGGTGCCGGTGATGGTGCTGGTGCGCGTCGCCGTGGAGCTGGGAGCCATCGAGCTGACCGGTCGGCTGGTGGCGCCGGTGATGGGACTGGTCGGTCTTCCCGGCGAGATGGGGTTCGTCTGGGTGACCGCCATGCTGGTCAACATCTACGCCGGAGCCGCCGCTCTGCTGACCCTGCTGCCGACGGTACCGCTGACCGTGGCCCAGGCGACCGTGCTGGGTGCGATGATCCTCATCGCCCATTCGCTGCCGGTGGAACAGCGCATCGCCCAGAAGGCCGGTGCCGGGTTTCTCTTTACCCTGGTTCTGCGTCTGATTGCAGCGCTGGTCTATGGGGTGATTCTCAACCTGATCTATGCCGGGTTCGAATCGATGCAGCAGCCGTCCCGGGTGGTCTTTCTGCATCTGACACCGCCGGCCTCCGGCTGGGGGGAGTGGCTGGTTGCCAGTGTCCGCTCGCTCTGGTCGATCTTCTGGATTATCCTGACCCTGCTGACTGGTCTGCGTCTGCTCGACCGTTTCGGCGTCACCGCGTGGATCGCCCGGCTCCTGCAGCCGGTGCTGCGGTTGATGGGGATCGGCACCACGGCCACCTCCATGACGGTGACCGGCAGCCTGCTGGGGATCTCCTTCGGCGGCGCGCTCATCCTGCAGGATGTGCGCAGCGGCATGGTCTCGGCCCGGGACGTTTTTCTCAGCCTCTGTTTCATGTGCATCTGCCACAGTCTGATCGAGGACACCCTGTTTGTGATGGCCGTCGGCGGGCACTGGTCAGGGCTGCTGGGGCGCTTTCTCTTCGCTCTGATCCTGACCGGCTTGCTGGCCCGGCTGGTTCAGAGGCTCCCGACCCGGACGGTGGAGCGCTTCCTTTTCGGGCGGTCCGTCCGGTCAGCCGGTTCCGGTGCCGGGTAGAACGCCCTTCGGATGTCGAGCTTCCGGAAACCGGCCATGCGTCGCAGTGATCGCAGATTGAGCGAGGAACAGTGCCGGGGGCTGCCAGGGCAGCCCGCGTCTGCCGGTTGGCCCTTTACGATCCGGAGGCCGGGGCCCCTACATCGTGCCGTTGACCTTCAGCTGGCAAGATGACCGGCTGGTCTTTCATGCCGCCAGAATCGGCCGCAAGCTGGATCTGATCCATCGGAAGGGCAGGGCTGCCTTCGAGATCGACCTGCACTCCGAGGTGGTTGTTGCGGCACAGGCCTGTGACTGGACGGTCAGGTTTGCCAGTCTGGTCGGCAGCGGTCCGATAAGGATTCTCGAAGACGAGGATGAAAAGGGCCGGGCTCTTGAGGTCCTGATGCGGCATAACAGGCATACGGGCCCCCTCGAGATACCGGTCGCGGCGGTGCGCGGGACGGCGGTTTTCAAGCTGCAGATCGAAGAGATGAGTGGCAAGTGCAACGATCTGGAATGGTTCAGTCAGGTCGTGAACCGGAACAAGGACAATGATGAGCTCTCTTCGTCTTCAGGCGGAGGGGGATGAACACACTCAAGGAGTCAGTAGACAACCCATGAAACAGGGAACCCTCAAGGCCGACATCCTGCTACTCATGACCGCCACCATCTGGGGCTTTGCCTTCGTTGCCCAGCGCGTCGGCATGGACTATGTCGGCCCCTTCACCTTCAACGGGGTGCGCTTCGCCCTCGGCAGCCTGTCGCTGCTGCCTCTGATCCTGCTGCTCGGCAAACGGCAGTCGCAGCCGAAGGGGATCGAGCGTATCCCGGTTTTCAAGGGAGCGCTACTGGCCGGGCTGGCGCTCTTTGCCGGATCTTCCCTGCAGCAGGCAGGACTGGTCTACACCACTGCCGGCAATGCCGGGTTCATCACCGGTCTCTACGTGGTGCTGGTGCCGATTGTCGGGCTGTTCTGGCGCCAGCGGCCACGTGTTGGCACCTGGATCGGCGCGATGCTGGCGGTGGTGGGGCTCTACTTTCTGAGTGTCACCTCCGATTTCACCATCTCCTTCGGTGATTTTCTCGTCCTGCTCGCGGCTTTTTTCTGGGCCGGGCATGTGCTGCTGATTGGCTGGCTGGCGCCGCGCACCGACCCCCTCAAGCTGGCCTCGGCCCAGTTCGCCGTCTGCGCGGCGCTGAGCCTGCTGACCGCCCTTGCCGTCGAGCAGGTGAGTCTGCAGGGGATTCTCGATGCCACGGTCCCCATCCTCTACGGCGGGCTCGGCTCGGTGGGGATTGCCTATACCCTGCAGGTCATCGCCCAGCGCGATGCCCACCCCGCCCACTCGGCGATCATCATGAGCCTTGAAGGGGTGTTCGCCGCCCTCGGTGGCTGGTGGCTGCTGGGCGAAATCCTCACCCTGCGCGGGTTGTTCGGCTGCGGCCTGATGCTCGCCGGGATGATCGTTTCCGAGCTGTCGGTCTTCTTCGGGCAGAAAAAGCCGGATGCCGCGGGGGAATTGAGTCCGGTCGGAGAGTGAAGCCGCAACAGGGCAGCCTCGCCGCGATCTGCATCGGTTCGTTGCGACACTTGATTGCTTTCAGCCTGGTGAAGAAGGTGTGGGGGATCTCATCAAGGCATTGATGGGAACGATTCCCGTGTGCGGGAATCGGAAGTCTTTTCGTTTTTATCGACCAGTGCCGCCTCCCGCGCCAGGATCGCCCGCTTGCGGGTGGTCCCCCAGCGGTAGCCGCCGATGCCGCCATTGCTGCGCAGCACCCGGTGGCAGGGAATCAGATAGGCGATGGGATTGTGCCCCACGGCGGTGCCGACCGCCCGGTGCGCGCCCCGATGACCGACCGCGTCGGCCAGGGCGCCGTAGGTCACGACCGCCCCTTCCGGAATTTTCAGCAGTGCCTGCCAGACCTTGAGTTGAAAATTGGTCCCTTTCAGCAGCACCTTGAGCGGTTTTTGTCCGCGCTTTTGGGCCGGGGCGAAGATCTGCCCGACGATGTCTTCGCTCGTCCGCGGGTTCTCGACCAGGGACGCCTCCCGCCAGTTGTGGCGCAACTCTTCGAGGGCTCTGTCCCGGGTCTCCCGGTCGACGAAGGCGAGACTGCAGATGCCGCGTCCGGTGACGGCGATCAGGCATTCGCCGAAGGGGGTGGGATGATAGCCGTACTGCAGGTTCAGTTCACGCCCCCAACTCTTGTACTCGCCCGGCGTCATCGCCTCGACGCTGACGAAGAGATCGTGCAGACGCCCCGGTCCGCTCAGGCCGACATCGAGGGCGGCCTCCAGCACCGAGGCCGAGTCGCGCAGCAGTCTCTTGGCGCTTTCCACCGTCAGGTGCTGCAGAAAGCGCTTGGGGCTGACGCCGGCCCAGGCCTTGAACAGCCGTTGAAAATGGTAGGGACTCAGGCCGATATGGGCAGCGACCTCCTCCAGTGAAGGTTGGTCGGTGGCATGTTCCTCCAGAAAATGGATCGCCTGCTCGATGCGTCTGTAGTCAGGATGGTCCAAGGCGGCGCCTCCTGTTTGCTTCCCGGAGCTGAGTTTACAGGAACGCGGCCAGAATAAACAGGGGGCGCAGGAGAAGCCACCCGATTCTTGCGGCGGAAAGGATCAAGAGCACCAGGAAAATCGGCGTGTTTTTGACGCAGGGCCGGAGAGGAGCAGGGGCGGAGGAGGGCAGATGAGGTCAGGCCCTGGACCTGCCCCCTTGGTCGGACTGCCTGGAATGGTTCCTTACCCCCTCTGCCTCCATATACCGGCTGCGCAGGAAAAGGTAAATTCCCGACGCGAGTCCGGCCGTGCCGAACAGCATGGTCATGACTACAATCTGGTACCGGACCGCGACCAGGGGGGAGATTCCCGAAAGAATCTGCCCGGTCATCATGCCCGGCAGGGAGACAAGGCCGACGGCCAGGAGGGTGTTGGTCACCGGAATCAGTGAGGCTTCGAAGGCCGTGCGCCGTGCTTCCGCCACGGGCACGCCGCGCAGGCTTTCCGCCTGAAAGCGCTCCGCCCCAAGGCTGACCGCGTTCATGGCGCCGGCGAAGATCATCCCGGCCAGGGGGACGAGAAACCGGGGTGCGAACCAGGGGTCCATGCCAATGACCCCCTGGGTTACCAGGGCCAGCACCGGCAGGCTGCTTGCGCCTATGGCAACAAGTCCTGCCGCAAAGGCGGCCTTTTTGCCGTCTCTGACATGCCGGACCGCTATCCTGGTGGCGAAAAAGAGCATCACGGCCAGGACCAGCAGAACCAGCCTGTAGTCTTCGCTCTTGAAAACATAGACCAGAAGATAGCCAATGGCGATCAGCTGCAGCAGCATGCGCGCCAGGGCATACAGACCATGAAACGCCTTGGCCCGCCACGCGGCCATGAGGACAAGCGCAATGGCCGGCGGAACGAAGGTCAGCGCCAGGCCGGTCAGGGAAATGGTGGGGATGTTAGATGCCATAAGGCCTCCTTTTGCATCCAATCCTTTCTGTAGTATCTCGCCCTGACGAATTTGCAAGCGTCTGCCGCAATGGTGTCGGGGGGGGGCAGAAATCCTGGCCCGGGAGGCGAGGGGGCAAGTCCTGAATTACAAGTTCAAAACCTCTGTCTCCCCCTGTCCATCTACTCCCTGCACCAAAATAAAACGCCCCGCGGCTACAGCCGCGGGGCGTTTTATTGATGTGTCGCAGGCCTCAGGCCTTTTCCTTGGCGTCCTTCTGCGTCTGCGTCTTGCGCCCCTTCCAGGTTTTGGGGCGGGTTTTGCCGGTGGTGCCGCGCCAGATCTTGCCGCGCTTGGTTCTGCGATCTCCTTTGCCCATGGGGAATCCTCCTTTGAACCTGTTGCTGTTCTATTGACGATTCATCGTGGTTTCAGGGGTCACGCGATGCCAATGATTTAGATTCTCAGCGATTTTTTGTCAAGAGGGGGGGCGGAAGACTTTTCAGGATGGAAAAAACGCCCTATCATGGCGGAACTTTCTTCGGCCTGCTCTCGAAACGGATCCGCGCGTGCTTCTTACCTGTCTCAAACTCTACGGCGCCGCTCTTTTCTGGGGCGGCACCTTCGTCGCCGGCCGCTGGCTGGGAGGCACCACCTCGCCGGTGACGGCGGCCTTTTTCCGCTTTGTCGTCGCTTCGCTGGCGCTGCTGGTGCTCCACTGGCGGCGGGAAGGACCTCTGCCCCGTCTTTCGCCGCGGCAGGCTGCAGCCGTTCTGCTGCTCGGACTGACCGGCATCTGCGCCTACAATCTGCTCTTTTTCGAAGGGCTGACCCGGATCGCCGCCAGCCGGGCGGCCCTGATCATCGCCCTGAACCCGGTGGCCATCACGCTCGGTGCGGCGCTGATGTTCGGCGAGCCGCTGTCGCGCCTGCGGCTGCTGGGGGCGGCCATTTCCCTGGTCGGGGCGGTGGTGGTCATCACCCGCGGCGAACCGGGACTGCTGCTGGACGTGGGAGTCGGCGCCGGTGAGCTTCTCATTCTGGGCTGCGTGCTGAGCTGGACGCTCTACTCCCTGATCGGGCGGCGGGCGATGCGGGGGCTGACGCCACTGGGCGCCGTCTGCTGGTCGTCAGTAGCCGGCACTTTGCTGCTCGCCTGTTTCGCCCTGCCTGCCGGCAGTCTGCTCGAGGGGGCGCGGCTGACGGCGGGCAGCTGGCTGGCGATCGGCTATCTCGGGCTGTTCGGTACCGTTCTCGGTTTTCTGTGGTATTTCCAGGGTATCCGGGCGCTCGGACCGGCCCGGGCGGCGGTTTTCATCAACTTCGTGCCGGTCAACGGCGTCCTGCTGGCGACCCTGCTGCTGAACGAGCCTCCCGATTCTTCCCTGCTCGCCGGGGGAGCCCTGGTGCTGACCGGCGCCTGGCTGGCCATCCGGCCGGCGACCGGGACGCGGGCGAAAGGGTGAAGGAGCGGACGCCCCATGACGAAGAACGGTTCCACGTCCAGGAAAGGTCCGGCCCGGAAACGGACCGACAGCTCGTCCGGGCTGCTCATCGCCCGGCTGTTCAGTTTCACCGGCCGCCAGCTCCGGCACATCGATCCGGAGCATCGTCGCGTTGGCGAGGTCAGCTTCCAGCAGTCGTAGGCGACGGTGTTTTTCCCGTTTTGGCAAAAAGAACGCCCCCGTGCCGGCATGGCGCGGGGGCGTTCTTTTTGAGAGCGGCCAGGGAGTTAGCTGGAGGGGCCGTCCGTGCCCGGGCTTTGGATCCCGGAGAAGGATTCGTTGAAGATTTCCAGCAGTTCCAGGTTCTGCTTGGAAATCATCATGGCGTTGCCGATGATGCCGTAGTAGAGGATGCTCAGCCGTGTTTTCGAGGTGTTGTCCTTGATGCGTTCGACCTGCTTCTCGTTCAGTTCGGCGGCCAGCTGGCGCAGCTGGAGGTCCTTTTCCTCGATGCCGCCCAGGTCGGCGATACGGCCGCGGCTGATCATGTCGGCGACGTCGAGCAGAATGGCCCGGATCTGCTCCCGTACCTGCTGCAGTTCCTCGATCTGCTCCGGCAGCAGGCCCTTGTGCTGGTTGCCGACGTGGGTGTAGGCGCGCAGGACGATGTCGCGGTGGCCGTCGGTCAGCTTCTGCAGCCGGCGGACGGTCTGGGCGTACTTGTGGCTGATGCGCATCCCTTTTTGCGCCAGCAGGCGCATCGCCTTGAAGATGTTGGCGCTGATGATGTTCGACCACTGCTGGTATTGGGTCAGTTTCTTGCGCTCGTAGCCGATGCGGTCGAAATTTCCCTTGAACAGGGCGTCGAGGGTGGCGTCGAGGGAGTCGGCGAGTTCCTTGAGCAGCAGGCTCATGTGTTCGAAGGTGGTAGCGATGGCGGTGTTGGCGTCCTCCACCGACTCCAGGTTGAAGATCGCCTGCTTCTTGCTCTGCTCTTCCATTTGGCGGTGCTTGCGGTGGGCGTTGTAGATCAGCACCGCCGCCAGCACCAGCAGCAGAATGACGCCGACGCCTTTGGTGTAGAAGATGATGGCGGCGAAGATGCCGGCGAAGGTGAAGGCGATGACGGCGGTCATGAACCAGCCGCCGATGACGGTCAGCACGCCGGTGACGCGGTAGACGGCGCTTTCCCGCCCCCAGGCCCGGTCGGCGAACGACGTGCCCATGGCGACCATGAAGGTGACGTAGGTGGTCGACAGGGGGAGCTTGTTGGCGGTGGCGTAGGAGATGACGGCGCTGGCGACCATCAGGTTGACCGAGGCGCGGATCAGGTCGAAGGAGGGACGGCCGCCGGCTCCCTGCACCTGAGGTATGTTTTCGGTGTCGAACCGCTCACCGATCCAGCGGCGGATCGGGGCCGGAATCAGAACCCGGATGCTGTCGGAAAAATAGAGCACCAGGCGGACGATGGCGCGCGACAGGCCGATCGATTCGAAACGCTCGACCCCTTCTTCCTGCTGGCTGAGCTGGATGGTTGTTTCGGTGACGCTGCGAGCCTTGCGCGACAGGAAGAGGGTGGCGACCATGATGGCGCCGGCGACCAGCAGGTAACTGGTTTCGGAAGGTACCTTTCTGCTCAGCGCGCCCATGGTGACGTGCAGCGGATCGGCGCTGGCCATGGCCGCCTTGAAGGCGTGCAGACCGGCCATGGGGACGCCGATGAAGTTGACCAGGTCGTTGGCGGCAAAGGCCAGGGCCAGGGCGAAGGTGCCGACCAGGATGATCGGCTTGAGGATGTTGACTTTCAGCGACTGCAGAATCTGCAGCACCACGGCGGAGACGACGAAGATGGCGCCCATCAGCAGCGGCCCGTGTCCCTTGATCCAGGCGATGTTCTCCCCGGTCATGAAGGAGGCGCCCTTGGCTCCCTTGATCAGGATGAAGTAGGTGATCGACGCCATGGCGATGCCGCCCCAGATGGCGCCGTAACGGCGCATCCGCTTCTGGTAGTCGAAGGTGAAGAGCAGCCGGGTGAGAAACTGGACGATGGCGCCGCAGACGAAGGCGACGGCGACCGAGAAGAGGATGCCCATGATGATGGCGATGGCCTTGGCCGAGTTGATGTACTGGCCGATGGTGGCCAGGCTGTCGCCGGCGTCGACAATCTTGAGCAGCGAGACGACCACCGCCGCACCGAGCAGTTCGAAGACCACCGAGACGGTGGTCGAGGTCGGCAGGCCGTAGGTGTTGAACAGGTCGAGCAGAATGATGTCGCTGATCATCACCGCCAGAAAGATGGTCAGCAGCTCCGGCATGGTGAAGAACTCGGGATGAAAGATTCCCTTGCGGGCCACTTCCATCATGCCGCTGGAGAAGAGCACGCCGGCCAGCAGGCCGAAGGCGGCGACGGTCAGGATGACGTTGCGCGAGGCGACCCGGGCGCCGATGGGCGAATTGATGAAGTTGACCGCATCGTTGCTGACACCCACCACCAGGTCAAGGGTGGCGATGAGAATCAGGATGCCGACGCCGACTGCGAAGAATTCAGTTCCCATGTTGCTAACCTCTTTGTTCGCGAAGAATGAATCCGGTCAGAAAACCTCGCCCCCGGCGCGACGGAAGGGCGCGGGGCGGCTCGGCGACAGGCGTTCTTTCGGCGCTGTTCTGCCGGACATTTTTTCCGTTTTCGGGCCAAAGACAGAGGCCGGCTTCATCTCCCGGTGCCGGTCGTCTTCTGTCCGGGGCGTTTATATCATTATTGGTCAGACATTTCTGCCATAAAATTTATCTGCCGAGACAAAAAATGGAATCAGGTGAGGCATGGCAGATCGGCGGCTGGGGAGGGAAGATCGGAGGACCGCCAGAAGGGCGCGACATCATGCAGCGCCTCTGTTTTGTGCGGTTTCGCTGTTGGCCGGTTGGTGCCGCCGTTGGTGGCGACACCAACTGGCCAGCCAGGCTGTTGTTACAGGATCTGGCTCAAAAAGAGCCTGGTCCGGTCGTTCTGCGGATTGGCGAAGAATTCGTCCGGCGTGTTCTGCTCTACGATCTGGCCGTCGTCCATGAACATCACCCGGTCGGCGACGCTCTTGGCGAAGCCCATCTCGTGCGTGACCACCAGCATGGTCATCCCCTCCTCGGCCAGTTCGACCATGACGTCGAGCACCTCCTTGACCATTTCCGGGTCGAGGGCGCTGGTCGGCTCGTCGAAGAGCATGATCTTCGGCTTCATGCACAGGCTGCGGGCGATGGCGACCCGCTGCTGCTGGCCGCCGGAAAGCTGGCCGGGGTACTTTTTCGCCTGTTCGGCGATCTTGACCTTTTCCAGGTACATCATGGCCATCTCCTCGGCCTCTTTCTTCGGTGTCTTGCGCACCCAGATGGGGCCGAGGGTCAGGTTCTCGAGGATGGTCAGGTGGGGGAAGAGGTTGAAATGCTGGAAGACCATGCCGACCTCGGCGCGCACCTTTTCGATGTTCTTGATGTCGTTGGTCAGCTCGATGCCGTCGACGACGATGCGGCCGCGCTGATGCTCCTCGAGCCGGTTGATGCAGCGGATCATGGTCGATTTGCCCGAGCCCGAGGGACCGCAGATGACGATGCGCTCGCGCGGCTGCACCTGCAGGTTGATGTCCTTGAGGACATGGAAGTCCCCGAACCACTTGTGCATGCTTTCGATGATGATGATCGGGCCGGTGCCCGTTAAGGTGGCGGAAGTCTGTCCGTTCATGGTGTCCTGTCCGTTCAGCGTCCGGTGTTCAGTTCCTTTTCCAGCCGGCGGCTGTAGCTCGACATGGCGTAGCAGCAGACGAAGTAGAGCGCGGCCAGAAAGAGATAGGCCTCGGTGGAAAAGCCCATCCATTCCGGGTTCGAGAGGGTGACCTTGGTGGTCTTCAGCACGTCGTAGAGGGCGATGATGACCACCAGCGAGGTATCCTTGAAAGCCGAGATCAGAATGCCGACCGTCGGCGGGATGACGATTTTCAGGGCTTGCGGCAGGATGATCAGCCGCATGGTCTTGCCGTAGTTCAGTCCCAGCGAGTCGGCCGCCTCGTACTGCCCCTTGGGGATGGCCTGCAGGCCGCCGCGCACCACCTCGGCGATGTAGGCGGCGGTGAAGAGGATGATCGCCACCTGCGCGCGCAGCACCTTGTCGAAGGTCACCCCTTCCGGCAGAAAGAGGGGGAACATGACCGACGACATGAAGAGCAGACTGATCAGGGGCACGCCGCGGATCAGCTCGATGTAGACCACGCACATCGACTTGATGGCCGCCAGCTTCGAGCGCCGTCCCAAGGCGAGCAGGACGCCGAGGGGATAGGCGAAGACCATGCCGAAGAAGGAGAGGAGCAGGGTCAGCGGCAGGCCGCTCCACTTGCCGGTCTCGACCACCGGCAGCCCCAGGCCGCCGTGCATCAGCCAGCCCATCAGCAGGATGCCGACCAGCCAGATGACGGCGAGGGATTTTTTCCAGCGGCGGCGGTCCTTGGAATAGAAGGCCAGTCCCACCAGCAGGATCATGGTCAGGGCCGGCCGCCATTGCTGGTCCTCGGGGAAGAAGCCGAAGAAGATGAAGCGGACGTTCTTCGGGATGATCGACCAGCAGGCGCCGCCGCCCTCGCGGCAGACGCCGGGATCGGTGTACCAGTGGCTTTCGATGAAAGCCCATTTGACCAGGGGCGGTATCGTCAGCCAGAGCAGATAGAGGGTCGCCAGGGTGAGCAGCGAGTTGAACCAGCCATTGAACAGGTTCTCCCGCAGCCAGCCGAGGACACCGACCTTGGTGACCGGAGGCCGGATCTCTTCATTGTCACGGATCAGGTCGCTCATGGTCAACGCTCTACCAGGGCCATTTTCTTGTTGTACCAGTTCATGAACAGCGAGGTGGACAGGCTGAAGAAGAGATAGACCAGCATGATCAGTGCCACGCCCTCGATCGCCTGTCCGGTCTGGTTGATAGTGGTGTTGGCCACCGAAACGAAATCGGCGTAGCCGATGGCGATGGCCAGCGAACTGTTCTTGGTCAGATTGAGCATCTGGCTGGTGACCGGTGGGATGATCACCCGCAGCGCCTGCGGCAGCACCACCAGCCGCAAGACCTGTCCCGGCTTCAGGCCGATCGACATGGCCGCCTCGATCTGTCCCTTGCTCACGGCCTGGATGCCGGCACGCACGATTTCGGCCACGAAGGCCGAGGTGTAGAGGATCAGGCCGATGAGCAGGGCGCTGAACTCGGGACTGACGGTCAGCCCGCCGCGAAAGTTGAAACCGCGCAGCACCGGAACGTCCATTGCCGTCGGCGCGCCGGCCAGCAGCCAGACCGCAAGCGGCAGCAGAACGGTGAGGGCCATCCCCATCCGGTGCACCGGCAGCAGCCTGCCGGTGCGGTCCTGCACCCGGTGTCCCCAGCGGACCAGCAGAAACCAGCCGACGATGCCGACGCCGGCGGCGGCCAGCATCCAGACATGGGACGGGTGCGCGGCCGGGACGGCGAAGATGAGGCCGCGGTTGCAGAGAAAGAGCCCCGGCAGCGGGTTCAGCGCCTGGCGCGGCGAGGGGAAGGCCTCGTAGAAGATGGCGTACCAGAAGAAGAGCTGCAGCAGCACCGGAATGTTCTGCATCACTTCGATGAAGGCCACCGAAAGCCGGGAAACCAGCCAGTTGTGCGACAGCCGCGAGATGCCGATGATGGTGCCGAGAATCAGCGAGAAGAAGATGCCGACGGAAGAGACCTTCAGGGTGTTGAGGGCGCCGACCAGCAGGGCCCTGCCGTAGGTGTCCGCCGCCGAATAGGGGATGGGCGGCTCGGCGATTTCGAAGCCGGCCTCGCGCTCCAGAAAGCCGAAGCCGGTGGCGATCGACTGGCGCTGCAGGTTGGCCTGGGTGTTGACGAAGAGGGTGTAGCCGATGGCCAGAGCCGTCAGCAGGACCGCCGCCTGAAAGAGGTGTCCCCGTTTCACCGGGTCGCGCCAGAAGGGGACCTTGCTCCGGTATTCGGTTGTTGCCATGTCAGGAGTGTTCAAAACGGATAACGTGATATTGCGAGAAATGGGGAGGCACCGGGCGGTGCCTCCCCCGCAAAGGACGACAGTTTACTTGAAGGGGGGCGTGTACATCAAGCCGCCTTTGGTCCACAGGGCGTTCAGGCCGCGCTCGAGGCCGAGCTTGGTGTTGACGCCGACGTTGCGCTCGAAGACCTCGCCGTAGTTGCCGACCTGCTTGATGATGTTGTAGGCCCACTTCTCGTCCAGGCCCAGGGCCTTGCCGTTGCCGGGAGTGACGCCGAGGAAGCGCTGGATGGCCGGGTCCTTGCTCTTGAGCATCTGGTCGACGTTCTTCGAGGTGATGCCGAACTCCTCGGCCTGGATCATGGCCATGACGGCGAAGTCGACGATGTCGCGGAACTGGTCGTCACCGTGGCGGACGGCCGGCGCCAGGGGCTCCTTGGAGATGATTTCCGGCAGGATGACGTAATCCTTCGGATTGGGGGCGACGGCGCGGATGCCGGCGAGCTGCGAGGCGTCGGAGGTCATCACGTCGCAGCGGCCGGCGAAGAAGGTCTTGGACAGTTCGGCGGTCGATTCGATGACCACCGGTTTCCAGGACATACCGTTGCTGCGGAAGTAGTCGGCCACGTTCTGCTCGGTGGTGGTGCCGGGCAGAACGCAGATGGTGGCGCCGTCCAGCTCCTTGGCGCTCTTGACGCCGAGTTTCTTCGGCACCATGAAGCCCTGGCCGTCGTAGTAGTTGACGTGCACGAAATTGAGGCCGAGCTGGGTTTCGCGGCTCAGGGTGCGGGTGGCGTTGCGGGTCAGGATGTCGATTTCGCCCGACTGCAGGGCGGTGAAGCGCTGCTGGGCGGTCAGCGGGGTGAACTTGACCTTGCTGGCGTCGCCGAAGATGGCGGCGGCCACGGCACGGGCGGTGTCGACGTCGAGGCCGCGCCAGACCCCTTTTTCGTCCGGCATGCCGAAGCCGAACAGGTCGCCGTTGACGCCGACCTGGATGAAGCCTTTCTTCCGGACCGCATCGAGGTCCTTGCCGGCGAAGGCGACGCCGGCCATGAGCAGGGACATTCCGACAACCAGGGCGATCAGTCTCGTCAGTTTCATCTCTTTGTCTCCTCCATTGTCTGTGATGGGTATCCGGCGCAAATGGCCGGATTCATTCAGCAAGCTTAGCCGCTTTTCGCCTTTCGAAAAGGGCCGGCGGCCGACATTGAACATCTTGAGGGGGCAGGTCGAAGCGCTTATTTGTCCGGCAAAAAAAGGATGTTCGGCAAAATCAAACAGAGTTTGATTCTATACGGCAGGGACAGGGGGCTTGTCAAATGGAAAATACGGCTGCCGGGGGTGGAAAATGGCGTTGCGGAAAGAGACGGGTCGCTCAGCGGCTGGCGGTCGCCGGCGGCGGGGACACGGCGGTGGCCTGGCCGGCCGGTCCCGTGCCCCAGGAGATGAAGAGCAGGGAGGCCCAGATGATGCCGATCAGAAGAACGAAGAGGCGCGCTTTCATGGTTGCGCAATCTAGCCCATCCGCCGGTCGAAATCAAGCGCTTGTCCGGGACGGGGCGCTGTGGTATTTTTCGCCTCCTTCCCTGCGACCGACAGATACCGATTCAGCATTCCGGACTTCATTCGATGATCGATCTGGCTACTCTCAATCCCCAGCAGCGCGCGGCGGTGGAACATGGCGAGGGCCCGCTGCTGCTTCTGGCCGGCGCCGGTTCCGGCAAGACCCGGGTCATCACCTTTCGCATCGCCTGGCTGGTCCAGGCCCGCGGGGTGGCCGCCGAACAGATTCTGGCGGTCACCTTCACCAACAAGGCGGCGCGGGAGATGCGCGAACGGGTTGCGGAGCTCATCGGCTCCGGGCAGGCGCGGAAGATGACCATCTCCACCTTTCACGCGCTCTGTTCAGCGATTCTGCGCCAGCACATCCAGCGCCTCGGCTACCGGCGCAATTTCACCATCTACGATGCCGCCGACCAGCTCAGGCTGGTGCGCGATCTGCTGGCCCGTCACGATTTCGCCGGCCGCGGCTTTGCCGCCGAACAGATTCTCTGGGTCATTTCCGACTGCAAGAACCGGCTGCTCGCGCCCGAGGATTTCCACCCCGCCGTTAATGACCCTCTGCAGCAGGCGGCGGCCGTCATCTACCCCGACTACCAGCAGGGGCTGCGGGCCTGCAACGCCGTCGATTTCGACGACCTGCTGCTGCTGACCCACCGGCTTTTTCTCGAGCACGAGGATGTCCTGGAGCAATGCCGGCAGCGGTTCCGGCATATCCTGGTCGACGAATACCAGGACACCAACACCGCCCAGTACCAGCTGCTGCGTCTGCTGGCCAGCCACGGCAATCTCTGCGTCGTCGGCGACGACGACCAGTCGATCTACGGCTGGCGGGGGGCCAACCTCGGCAACATTCTCGATTTCGAAAAGGACTTTCCCGGTACCCGCACCATCCGCCTGGAACAGAACTACCGGTCGACCGGAACCATTCTCGAAGCCGCCAACGCCGTGATCCGCCGCAACAGCCGCCGCAAGGAGAAGGCCCTCTGGACCGCCGGCGGCGCCGGCGAGCCGCTGGAGCTGATCGAGGCACCGGACGAGGAGGAAGAAGCCCGGCTGGTCGCCGAGCGCATCCAGGCGGAACGCTACCGGGGGCGGCGCTGGCGGGAGATGGCCATTCTCTACCGCACCAATGTTCAGTCGCGCCCCTTCGAGGAGCAGCTGCGCTATCTCGACATCCCCTACCGGCTGGTCGGCGGCCAGCAGTTCTTCGACCGCAAGGAGGTCAAGGACGCCGTCGCCTATCTCAAGGTGCTCTACAATCCGCGCGACGAAATCAGCCTGCTGCGGATTCTCAACTATCCGCGGCGGGGCATCGGCCCGACCAGCGTCGAAAAGCTGATCGCGCTGTGCAACCGGCGAGACGTCTCGCTCTGGGAGGTGTTGCGCGATCCGGACGAAGCCGGCCTCACCGACCAGGTGCGGGGCGAAATCGCCCTGTTCGTGCGGCTGATCGACACCTGGCGCTACCGCTTCGAGCAGGCCGACGATCTGCAGCAGACGGTGCGGCAGCTGTTCGACGAGCTCGGGCTCGAGGCCGAAATCCGGCGTACGGCCGGTAGCCGGGAGCAGGGGGATCGGCGCTGCGAGTTCCTGCAGGATGTGCTCAATGCCGTCGGCGCCTATCAGAATCGCGAAACCGCGCCGAGTCTGGCCGGTTTTCTGGAAAAGGTCTCCCTGCTCGACGACGATCGTCGGGAGGACGAGGAGGATGCAGAAGACGCCGTCACCCTGATGAGCCTGCACAGCAGCAAGGGGCTGGAATTTCCCCTGGTCTTTCTGGTCGGCATGGAGGAGGGCTGCCTGCCCCACCGCAAATCGGTCGATGCCCTCGAGGTCGAGGGCGGCTTCGATCCCCATCTTGAGGAGGAACGGCGGCTCTGCTATGTCGGCATCACCCGCGCCCGCGAGAAGCTGGTTCTGACCCGGGCTGCCAGTCGTCGCAAGAGGGGCCGGCCGGAGATGCGGGAGCCGAGCCGCTTTCTGCAGGAGATTCCCGAACGGCTGTTCACCGGCGGGGCGGTTTCGGGCCCGTCGCCGGAACGGGAGGAGGAGAAGGACCGGCGGGCGAAATCCTTCTTCTCCGACATCCAGTCGCTGCTCGGGGACTGAGCGTCCACTCTGGCGGCAATCTCTGATAAAGCTTGCGCGGCCGATCGCCGATGAGAAGCGAGGAGGGAGACGAGATTTTTCTCCGAAACCTTGTTTGCGAGGCGACGGCCATGTCACAACCTGCCACAGAGACGACTTTCGACTGGTTGCCACTGCCGGCCCTGCTGCTGGATGTCAGGGGCCGGCCGGTCGCCGGAAACCGGCGTTTCGGGGAATGCTTTCCGGATGCTTGTCGCGACGACGGTCTGGCCGGACTTCCGTCCTGGCTGGAAAAGCTGCCGGAGGAGCTCGCCGCCCGCGTCGCTCTTCCCGGCCAGCCGGTTTCGCTGCAGCTGCCGGTGGCGGATCCCGTACTGGCCTGCCGGCTGCCGGATGAGGCCGGCGGCGGCTGGCTGCTCCTTCTTCCGGACGAGAACGTCCGCTTCACGCCTGCCAGCGATGCCGATATCACCACCCTGCTCGAAGGTCTGCCCGATCCGGTCTGCGTGATCGAAGCGAAAACTCTCCGCATTGTCCACGCCAACCAGGTTTTTCGGGAGGCTTTTGCCGAAAAGGGTGACCCGATCGGCTGCACCTGCCACGAAATCACCCACGACAGCGTCTTTCCCTGCGCCGATGCCAGAGGACACTGCGCCGTGCGCCGGGCGATCGGCACAGGGCAGCGGGCCCGGGCCGAGCATGTCCATCCGGACGATGTTTGCGGGGAACGGTTCTTCGAGGCGATCGCCCAGCCGCTGGCCGGCTCTGGCGGCCGGGTTGACAAGGTGCTCTACTGCCTGCGGGACGTGACCGAAGCCCGGCGCTCGCGGGAGGAGATCCGGCAGCTTTCCAATTACGATCCTTTAACCGGCCTGCCCAACCGGGTTCTGTTCGTCAAGCGGCTGGGGACGGTGCTTGAGCGGGCGAGCCTGGAACGGAGCAGGGTGGCGGTGATGTTCCTCGATCTCGACCGCTTCAAGAGCATCAATGACACCCTGGGACACAACATCGGCGACATGCTGCTGCTCGGCATGAGCGGACGGCTGGGCGAATGCCTGCGCCGGGTCGACGTGGTGGCGCGGGTGGGCGGTGACGAGTTCGTGGTCATCCTGCCCGACCTGAAGGCGGAAGGGGAGGCGGAAGCGGTTGCCGAGCGCTGCCTGGCCCGGCTGGCCGAGGCGTTCGACATCGAGGGACAGGAGGTCTTCAGCACCGTCAGCATCGGTCTGGCCTACTTCCCCGACGATGGCCAGGACGAAGAATCGCTGCTGAAGAACGCCGAATTCGCCATGTACCAGGCCAAGGAGAAGGGGCGCAACACCTGGCAGCGTTTCTCGCTGGAGACCAATGCCGGGGCGGTGGAACGGCTGGTGCTCGAGACCGGGTTGCGGCATGCCCTGGAGCGGCAGGAGATCTTTCTGCATTTCCAGCCGCAGGTGCGCACCGTCGACGGCGTCTGGGTGGGGGCCGAAGCCCTCTGCCGCTGGCGGCACCCCTATCTGGGACAGGTGCCGCCGGTCAAGTTCATTCCGGTCGCCGAGGAATGCGGCCTGATTACCGAAATCGGTGCCTGGGTACTGGCCGAGGCCTGCCGGCAGGGCGTGGCCTGGCAGCGGCAGGGCCTGCCGGCGTTGCATATCGGGATCAACCTTTCCGCCCGGCAGTTCGCCACGCCGGGACTGGTGGAGAGTGTCGAGTCGATTTTGCGGCAGACCGGCATCGATCCCCGACTGGTCGAGCTGGAACTGACCGAGAGCATGCTGATGGATGACGCGGCGGGAGCGGCCGAGTTGCTGCACCGGCTGCGCCGGCTGGGGGTACGGCTTGCGATCGACGATTTCGGTACCGGCTATTCGTCTCTCAGCTACCTGAAGCATTTTCCCATCGACCGGGTGAAGATCGACCGCTCCTTCATCAAGGACCTGGAAACCGATCCGGACAGTGCCGCCATCGCCGGCGCCATCATCGCCATGTCGCACAGTCTCGGACTGGCGGTGGTCGCCGAGGGGGTCGAGACCGAGGGGCAGCTCGCCTTTCTGCGCGAGCGCGGCTGTGACGAAATCCAGGGATACTATTTCGGCAAGCCGATGAGCGCCGAGGATTTTTCCGCCTGTCTGCGGCGGCAGATGGCGGCTGCCGACCGTATCTGACTTTTCCTCAGTCCAGGATGATCGTCCCGCCGGCGGTCCGGATTCTGGCCGTCAGTCGCGGCGGTGTGCCCTGTGTTACCTTCACCCGGTCGCTCAGGCCGAGCTGTTCGAGAACCGTTGTCAGCCGCCGCGGCCGGTGCGGCGGTGGCGGTGGGGGCGCCCGCCGTTCACGCCAAGAAGACCTATCACTGGAAAATGGTTACCACCTGGCCGCCCAATTTCCCGGTTTTCGGCGAGAGCGCCAACCTGATCGCCAAGCTGGTCGAGCGGATGTCGGAGGGCCGGATGAAGATCTCCGTCTACGGTGGCGGTGAGCTGGTTCCGGCGCTGCAGGCTTTCGACGCCGTCAGCCAGGGGATGGTCGAGATGGGGCACGGCTGCGCCTACTACTGGGCCGGCAAGGCCCCGGCCGCCCAGTTTTTCGGTGCGGTGCCCTTCGGCATGAATTCCCAGCAGATGAATTCCTGGCTGCAGGACCAGGGGATGGACCTGTGGCGCGAGCTGTATGGCAATTTCAATTTGGTTCCCTTCTCGGTCGGGTTCTGCGGCGTGCAGATGGGCGGCTGGTTCAACCGTGAAATTAACACCCTCAAAGATCTCAAGGGACTGAAGATGCGGATTCCGGGTCTTGGCGGCAAGGTCATCGCCAAGGCCGGAGGTACGGCGGTTCTCTCCGCCGGCGGCGAGATCTACACCAATCTCGAGCGCGGCGTCATCGACGCCACCGAGTGGGTCGGCCCCTACCACGACTACAAGATGGGCTTCTACAAGGTCGCCAAGTACTACTACTATCCGGGCTGGCACGAGCCGGGAACCGCCATCGAGATGTTCGTCAACAAGAAGGCCTTCGAAAGCCTGCCCAGGGACCTGCAGCAGATCGTCGAGGCGGCGGCGCAGTTCTCCTGCAACTGGATGCTGGCCGAATTCGACGCCCAGAACAACAAGTACCTGCAGAAGCTGATCAACGACCACGGGGTGAAGCTGAAGAAGTTCCCCAGCGAGGTCCTCAGGCAGCTCAAGACCTACGCCGCCGAGGTGATTGCGGAAGTCACCGCCAAGGACGCGATGAGCAAGAAGGTTTATGCCAGCTACGGCAAGTTCCAGAAGATGGTGACCGACTGGAACAAGATTTCCGAGATGGCCTATCTCTCCATCGGCTGACGGATGGAGGGCCCCGCGCGTTGCGCGGGGCCCAGGGCCGCTGAAAAAGGCCTGTCTGCGGCGTTATCCTCATCTGTCCGGCACTCGACGTACGGCTTGAAGTACGCCTCATGCCTCGAGATTTCGGATGCCTTACATCCAGACCTTTTTGAGCGGCCTGCCGAAAAAAGGCCTGTCTGCAGCGTTATCCTCCCTCCTTGCGCATTCGACGATCGGTTTGAATGAACCTCCTGAAGTCGTATTGCCAACCGTTTCGGTTTTTCAATCCTGACAAAGAAGCAGCCAGAGCGCGACGGCGGCCAGGGCGATGACGGCGACGATGGTGGCGCCGATCAGGCCGGCCGCTTTCGGTGACGAACCGGTCACCGCCTCTTCCAGTCTGCCCACCACCGGAAAGCGCTCCATCACCGCCCGGACGTGCGGCGCCGATTTCAGTTCTTCCGTCAGGTCGGCTCCCGCCTGATGGATGTCCTGGTGGTTCCCTTCGGCCCACAGCGGGCTGGTGCTGACATCGTAGATCTTGCCGTTGACCGCGACATAGGCCTTTCGTCCTTCACGGCCGTCGTGACGGGCGAGTTCTTCACGGGTCATGGTCTGTTCCTCGTTTTTTTCTCCAACCTGAATCAGCGTGTCATGCCGGATGGAGAGTGCAAGTGCCTGGCCTGAATGGGTTTTTAAAAAATCTGAGGCCCCACCCATAGGTTCGCCGGCGATTCAGGTTCAAGGGTACCCCTTCGCGTCCGCGATACAAGCTGCTGCCGCCGGGGTTGGCAATCGGGCGGCGCATGGTGTATTAATTTATCCTGATTCTTTCGTCGTTTTCCCGCATCATGTGCCCTGGTCTGATGGAGGGGCCTGGCCAGACAAGGTTGCACTCCCATGTACCTGAGTCATTTCGGACTGAACCAGACTCCCTTTTCGCTGACTCCAGACCTCGATTTCTATTTCAGCTGTCCCGGTCATCGGCAGGCACTGAACGTGCTGCAGCTGGCCATCGAGGAGGGGGAGGGTTTCATCAAGATCACCGGCGAGGTGGGGACCGGCAAGACCCTGCTGTGCCGCAAGCTGCTCGATCTGCTGCAGCCCTCGCACCAGGCGGCCTACCTGCCCAATCCCCTGCTCGGGCCGCTCGAACTGCACCGGGCCATTGCCGAGGAGATCGGCGCCGGACCGCTTGGCGGCACCGAGTCGCTGCACGAGCTGCAGCGGCTGATTCTGGCCCGCTGTCTCGAACTCGGCGAGCAGGGAAAACGGGTGGTCGTCTGTCTCGACGAGGCGCAGGCCATGTCCGATGTCAGTCTCGAGGCGCTGCGGCTGCTGAGCAATCTCGAAACCGAAAAGCGGAAGCTGCTGCAGATCGTTCTCTTTGCCCAGCCGGAACTCGACGTGCGGCTCGAACAGCCCCACCTGCGGCAGCTGCGGCAGCGGATCGGCTTCGCCCATCATCTCGTTCCGCTCGACCGGCAGGGAGTGTGCGACTACATCGCACACCGGGTGCAGATCGCCGGCCGGAAGCTCGGACCGCTCTTTACCCCGGCGGCCTGCCGACTGATTGCCCGTGCCAGCCGGGGCGTGCCGCGCCTGGTCAACATCCTCTGTCACAAGGCGCTGCTGACGGCCTACGCCCAGGGCGATCCGCGGGTCGAACGGCGCCATGCCGTCGCCGCTGCCAGGGATACCGCCGAAGTCCAGGCTCCGTTCAGCTGGCGCGACCGGCCGACGCTTCTGTGGGGCATCGGCGTCGTCACCCTGGTCGAACTGGCACTGGTCACCTGGCTGCTCAAGGGGGGATGGTAGGCGGCCTTCTGCGATCGCTCAGGAGCAGAAGTAGGTCGTTTCCTGCAGGCAGCGGTCGAAGCGGGCGAGGATCGCCTGGCGGTCGGTCAGGCTGATCCGGCCCTCGCCGACCGCCTGCTCGGCCTGCCGCCGCAGCCGGTCGCGCAGATCCTCCACCCGGTACTGCATCAGCTGCAGAATGTCCTCCACCCGGTCGCCCCGGTCTTCGCGCGTGACCTGGAAGCCACCGTCGGGATCGATGCGCACGCTCGCCACGTCGGTGTCTCCGAACAGGTTGTGCAGATCGCCGAGGGTCTCCTGGTAGGCACCGACCAGGAACACGCCGAGCACATAGTCCTCGCCGGTCTTCAGTGCGTGCACCGGCAGGGTGCTGCGGGTCGCCCCGTCACCGATGAAATGCGAGATGCGCCCGTCGCTGTCGCAGGTGATGTCGGCGATGATCGCCTCGCGATCCGGCCTTTCGTCGAGCCGGTGGATCGGCGCCACCGGAAAGAGCTGGCCGATCGCCCAGTGGTCGGGCAGCGACTGGAAGACGCTGAGGTTGCCGTAGCAGATGTCGGCCAGCTCGTCGCGCAGCCGGTCCAGCTCCTTCGGCCGCCGATCCATGCCGCCGAACCTTGCCACCAGCCTGTGGCCGGCCGCCAGCAGCAGGTTCTGGACCCGCGCCCGCCGCCGCAGGGACAACTCGCCCCGGGTGAAGGCCTGGTGCAGCCGGTCGCGCAACTCGACGATTTGCCGGTAGGCGGTCGCCGGATCTTCGCCGTCGAGGGCCGCGAGCAGGTCATGCATCCGGCGCAGCTCGTCCGGATCGTCCGCTGCGGGCCGCAGCTGGTCCGGTTCGGCCTCGAAACGGGTGACGTCGAAGATGTCGAACAGCAGCAGGGAGTAGTAGGCGACGGTCGGACGCCCCGATTCGGTGATGATGAGCGGCGGATCGTCATCCGCCAGCTGTCGCTGAACCGTCGCCACCAGGCGGTCGGCGTATTGCCGCAGGCTGTAGTCGCGCGACTGGCTGTTCTGCGAGCGGTCACCGAGATAGTCGACGGCCAGGCCGCCGCCGAAATCGATCATGCCCATGGGGGCGCCTTCCTGCCGCAGTTCCCGGTAGAAGCGGCAGGCTTCCTGCGCCGCCTGGCCGATCTGGTCGAGGACCGGGATCTGCGAACCGAGGTGGCAGTGCAAAAGCCGCAGCGTCTCGAGCCGACCCGCCTGTTTCAGCCGGTCGACGACGCCGACGATCTGGCTGATGGAGAGGCCGAAGATGCTCCGCTCGCCGCTGGTCAGGTTCCAGTGGCCGTCGACCCGGGTCGAGAGCTTGGCGCGGATGCCGAGTACGGGCGTAACGCCCAGCCGGTCGGAGCAGTCGAGGATCAGGTCGAGCTCGCCCGGAGTTTCCAGCACGAAGACACAGTTGTGGCCGAGCCGCCTGGCTTCCAGCCCCAGCTCGATGAAGGTGCGGTCCTTGTAGCCGTTGCAGACGATCAGCCGTCCGTCGGCCGGCAGGCTGGCCATGGCGATGGCCAGTTCGGCCTTGCTGCCGGCCTCCAGCCCGTGCCGCCAGGGTGTGCCGAAGCGGGTGATCTCCTCGATCACCTGCCGCTGCTGGTTGACCTTGATCGGGAAGACCCCCTGGTAGCTGCCGCCGTAGCCCCGTTCGCGAATGGCCTGGTGAAACGCCTTGTTCAGGCGGGCGATCTGGGCGTCGAGCAGGTTTTCGATGCGCAGCAGCAGCGGCAGCCGCAGCCCCCGCCGGCGCAGCCCGTCGAGGATCGCCGGCAGCGCCACCCGGACATCCCCGCCGTCGAACGGCACCCTGACGGTCAGCGCACCATCGGGATCGACGTCGAAGTAGCCGTTTCCCCAGCGGCGGATGCCGTAGAGCTCGGCGGAATCGTCCGGGGTCCAGTTTTTCGGGATGGACGGCATGGTGCGGCTCCAAGAATCAATGCAGAATTCAAAGGTCAGGATATTTGACCATCTCCTGGCTCCTGAATCCTGTCTTCTGACTACTGCTGTTCGATATTCTCCTTCGCAAAGGTCGGCAGCATGAAGGCGCCGAGGTGCAGGTCCTCGTTATAATACCGGGTGCGGAAGGCCCGGTTCGCCGCCCGCTCACGGTCGAAATCCCGGACCGGGTGGTACTTCTTGCTGGCGAAGGCGAAGCTCCACAGGCCGGACGGATAGGTGGGGATGAAGGCCTGGTACATCTCGACGATGGGAAAGACCTCGCGCAGGGCCTGGTACATGTTTTTCTGGATCTCGGCGTGGTAGAAGGGGGATTCGCTCTGGGCGACCATGATGCCGTCCTCTTTCAGGGCGCCGTGAACCAGCTGGTAGAAGTCTTTTTCGAACAGGCCGACCGCCGGGCCGATGGGATCGGTGGAGTCGACCAGGATAACATCGAAGCTGTCCCGGTTTTCCCGGATGTAGGCCAGCCCGTCGTCGATGTGCAGTTTGACCTTCGGGTGGCTGCCGTCGATGGCGCAGGCCAGGCTCGGCAGATATTCGACCGATTTTTCCACCACCAGGCCGTCGATTTCACAGAGTGTGGCCAGTTCGACTTCGGGATGCCGGACCACCTCGCGGATGGTGCCGCCGTCGCCGCCGCCGATGACCAGCACCTGTTTCGGATCCGGATGCACGAACAGGGCAGGATGCACGATCATGTCGTGGTAGACGAACTCATCCCGCTCGGTGCACATGACCAGGCCGTCGAGCAGCATCATGCGGCCGTACTCTTCGGTCTCGACGATGTCAAGCTGCTGGAATTCGCTCTTGCCGGAAAAGAGGGTGCGCCTGATCTCGAGGGTGATGCCGGCGTGCGGGGTGTGCTTTTCAGTGTACCAGATGCTCATGCCAACTCCGTTGGATGTGGACGGACGAACGGAAGGCCGTCCGGCGAAAGGGAACCGGGCTGTCGGCGACCGGCGGGCCGGACCGTGGCGGGACCCTGGGGCCGCCACGCTTTCACCATCCTGCCGGACGTGCGGATTCCCGCCGTTTTGGCGGCCGGGATGAATCGCCTTATAACGCCCCTTGTGGGGGGTGTCAATCGAATTTGGCGGCGTGCGCCAATCCTTGACTTTTCGGGCTCTTCCCGATTTACTGGGACGGATTCTTCATGAAAGGATGCGACAGTCGATGGTCAACGGAGAAAAGATCGGTTTCATCGGCGGCGGCAACATGGCCGAGGCGTTCATCAACGGTCTGCTCAACGCCGGCGCCCGGACGGAGAACATCCGCTTTTTCGAGCCCAACCACGATCGGCGGCAGCACATTGCCGAAACCTACGGCGTGCAGGCGGCGGACGACAACCGCGAGCTGGTCGAGTGGGCCGGCGCCGTGGTGCTGGCCATCAAGCCGCAGATCGTCAAGGAGGTGCTGCGGCCGCTGCACGGCATTTTCACCCGCGACAAGCTGCTGATTTCCATTCTCGCCGGCGTTTCGACCCGGACCATCGAGGGGCTGCTGGGCGGCGAGCCGCGGGTGGTGCGGGCCATGCCCAACACCCCGGCCCTGGTCGATGCCGCCGCTTCGGCCATCTGTCGCGGCTCGTACGTCGAGGAGGGGGACATGGAGCACGCTGCCGGCCTCTTCCGTTCGGTGGGGACGGTGCACGAGGTGGCCGAGGACCAGATGGACGCTGTCACCGGCCTGTCCGGTTCCGGCCCCGCCTATGTCTTTACCGTCATCGAGGCGCTGGCTGCGGCCGGCGTGCAGCAGGGGCTGCGTCTCGATGTCGCTCACGAACTGGCGCTGCAGACGGTCTACGGTGCCGCCAAGCTGGTCAAGGAAACGGGCGAGCATCCGGCCCTGCTGCGGGAGAAGGTCTGTTCTCCCGGCGGCACTACCATCGCCGCCATCCGCACTCTCGAGGAGCGGGGGCTGCGCGCCAGCCTCATGGAGGCGGTGGCGGTGGCCACCCGGCGCTCCGAAGAACTGGGTCGGGAGTGACCTTTTCGTGACCACCCTGCTTTGTCAGCAATCTGTGGCCGGCATCTGCCGGCTTTTTTTGTCGGCGATTTCATTCATTATTGAATAAGTCAATTCATAAATGTATAGTGGCGGGAGGGAGGCGAGCATGAACCTTTCAAACGAGAGCGCGACCCGGCGGCTCGAGGCGCTGGTCCGGGAGCTCGACGCCATCATCGATTCGTCGTCCGACGGGCTGTGGATCTGTGACGCCGAGGGGAGGGTGATCCGCATCAATCCGGCGTCGGAGCGGATCAACAACATCCGCGCCGAGGAGGTGGTCGGCAAGCGGATGGACGAGCTGCTGGCAGCCGGTTTCGTCGACCGTTCGGCGGCCCTCGAGGCGCTGAAGGAGAAGCGGGTGGTCAGCCTGCTGCAGACCAACCACAACGGCCGGCGCCTGATCTCCACCGGCACGCCGGTGTTCGACGAGGCGGGCGAAGTCATCCGGGTGGTGGTCAGCGAGCGGGACATCACCGAGACCGAACGGTTGCAGCGGCAGCTCGAGGAGCAGCAGGCGATGGAGGAGAGCTACCGCGACCAGATGCTGCAGATGCAGCAGCTGGAACTGCGCAACCAGCCGATCATCGCCCGCAGCCCGGCCTTTGCCCGGGTGCTGCGCCAGGCGCTGAAGGTGGCCGCCGCCGATTCCTCGGTGCTGATCACAGGCGAATCGGGCACCGGCAAGGGGCTGCTGGCCGACATCATTCACCAGCATTCCGCCCGCGCCGACAAGCCGCTGATCAAGCTGAACTGCGGCGCCATTCCCGAAACCCTGATCGAATCGGAACTGTTCGGCTACGAGAAGGGGGCTTTTACCGGCGCCCGCAGCTCCGGCAAGCCGGGGCACCTGGAGCTGGCCAATGGCGGCATTCTCTTCCTCGACGAAATCGCCGAGCTGCCGCTGGCCTCGCAGGTCAAGCTGCTCCGCTTTCTCGAGGACGGCCGCATCACCCGTCTTGGCGGCACTCGGACGGTGCAGGTCGACGTGCGCATCATCGCCGCCACCCACCAGGATCTGCAGAAGATGGTCGACGAGGGGCGTTTCCGGTTCGATCTCTTCTACCGCCTCAACGTCATTCCCCTCAACGTGCCGCCGCTGCGGGAGCGCCGGGAATGCATCCTGCCGCTGGTGCGGCACTATCTCGAGCATTTCGGCGGCAGGATCGGCGCGCAGAAGCGGTTGACCACGGCGGCCTCCGACCGCCTCGAGGCCTACGATTTCCCCGGCAACGTGCGGGAGCTGATGAACATCTGCGAACGGCTGGTGGTGATGAGCGAAACCAATCTCATCGACGTCTCCGACCTGCCGGCCGTCGTGCTCGGAAAAGAGGCGGCCGACGATGAACTGAACGGCGACTGGCCGACGCAGATGGGGCTGGAGCAGATCGTCGCCAGCGTCGAGCGGCAGGTGCTGCGCCGGGCCTGCGAGCGTTACCGCAGCCAGGCGCGCATCGCCGCCGCTCTCGGAGTCAGCCAGCCGACCATCGCCCGCAAGCTGAAGAAGTACGGTTTGAGTTGCGGCTAGCGGACGCGGTTTATTCAATATTGAATAAAAAGTCGCCAGGCGCGCCCTGTTTGGCGAACCCTGTTTGTTTTTGTCGGCGCCATCCCTGATTTTCAATTTTCCCTTTGCCGTCAACGGCTTGCGCCTCCCCGCGTCCGGCCCTTCGGCAGCCGCTGTCAGGCGGCGTCTTTCTTTGCTTTCTGTTCCCTATCTATCTTGAATCACTTTGGTTTTCGTGCTGTCGGCGCCGGGTTCCGTGGTTGCCGCGCTCTCTGTTTGAAAGAGCAGAACAGTATTTGGCATTTCTCTTGCTGTTCCCTCTTGCCGCCGGAGTGATACGATTGTCGTTATCTTCCTGCTCCGTACCTGATCGCCAATTCCATTTCAGCGCGAGGTGAAAATGATGTCACACCTTTACAACAACGCCATTGTCGAGGTTCCCCGTCCCGAAAACGAGCCGGTCCTTTCCTATGCCCCCGGCAGTGCCGAACGGGCGAAGCTCAAGGCCGCCCTGGACGAGATTGCCGGCCAGAAGATCGAGATTCCCCTGATCATCGGCGGCCGCGAGGTGCGTACCGGCAACATCGCCCAGGTGGTGATGCCGCACGATCACGGCCATGTTCTCGCCGAATATCATCAGGCCGGCCCGAAAGAGGTTGAGCAGGCCATCGAGGCCGCCCTCGAGGCGCAGAAGGTCTGGCGCAGCCTGCGCTGGGAGGATCGGGCGGCCATCTTCCTCAAGGCGGCGGATCTGCTGGCCGGCAAGTACCGCTACCGGATGAACGCCGCTTCCATGCTGTCGACCAGCAAAAACGTTTTTCAGGCCGAGATCGACGCCGCCTGCGAGCTGATCGACTTTCTGCGCTTCAACGTCTACTACGCCCAGCAGATCTACCGGGAGCAGCCGATGTACAACGCGGCCGGCAGCTGGAACCTGGTGCAGCACCGGCCGCTGGAAGGCTTCGTCTTCGCCGTCACGCCCTTCAACTTCACCGCCATCGCCGGCAACCTGCCGACCTCGCCGGCGATCATGGGCAACGTGGCGGTGTGGAAGCCGGCTTCGAGCTGTGTCTACACCCCCTACCTCTTCATGCAGATTCTCAAGGAAGCCGGTCTGCCGGACGGCGTCATCAACTTCGTTCCCGGGCGCGGCGCCGCCGTCGGTGATGTCTGCCTGGCGCATCCCGATCTGGCCGGCGTGCATTTCACCGGCAGCACCGAGGTCTTCCAGAACATGTGGCGGACCATCGGCGAGAACATCCAGCGCTACAAGTCCTACCCGCGCATCGTCGGCGAGACCGGCGGCAAGGACTTCGTCTTCGCCCATGCTTCCGCCGACATCCCTTCGCTGGTGACGGCGCTGGTGCGCGGCGCCTACGAGTATCAGGGGCAGAAATGCTCCGCCGCTTCGCGCGCCTACATTCCCGAATCGATCTGGCCGCAGGTGCAGCAGGCGCTGCTCGACGAGCTGAAACAGACCCGGATGGGCGATGTCCGCGATTTCCGCAACCTGGTCAACGCTGTCATCGACCGCAAGGCCTTCAGCGACATCACCGCCTATATCGATTACGCCAGGGAGTCGGCCGACGCGGTCATTCTCGCCGGCGGCAATTACGACGACAGCAAGGGCTACTTCATCGAGCCGACGGTGATTCTGGCCAGCAAGCCCGACTTCAAGACCATGGTCGAGGAGATCTTCGGTCCGGTACTGACCATCTACGTCTATCCCGACGCCGAATACGAGCAGACCCTCCAGCTGTGCGACCGGACCTCGCCCTACGCCCTGACCGGCGCCATCTTCGCCCAGGAGCGGCAGGCGGTCAGCCAGGCCCTGGCGGCGCTGGAGAACTGCGCCGGCAACTTCTACATCAACGACAAGCCGACCGGTGCCGTCGTCGGCCAGCAGCCCTTCGGCGGCGGCCGCGCCTCCGGCACCAACGACAAGGCCGGCAGCCCCCTCAACCTGGTGCGCTGGGTGTCGCCGCGGACGATCAAGGAGAATTTCGTGCCGCCGACCGCCGTCCCCTATCCCTTCATGGACGCCGAGTAGGGGCAGGGGGTCGCCATGTCGCTCTTCAACCAGCTGGTATCGCGCACCATCATGCACATCCCGGCGCCGGTGGTGCGCTTCTTCGCCAAGGGCTACATCGCCGGTGAGCGGCTCGAGGACGCGGTGCGGGTGAGTCGCGAACTGAACGGCCGGGGCATCATGACCACCATCGACGTGCTCGGCGAGTTCATCACCACCCTCGACCAGGCCGAAAATTTCAAGCGGGAGTGCCTCGGGATTCTCGACACCATCGACCGCGAAAAGCTGGACGCCAACCTGTCGCTGAAACCGAGTCAGATGGGCCTGCTCCTGGACCGGGAGCAGGCGCTGGCCAACATCCGCGAGATCGTGGCGCGGGCGGCGGATCTGGGCAACTTCGTCCGCATCGACATGGAGGACATCTCCTGCACCGACGCCACCCTCGATTTCTACCGGGCGTTGCGCGAGGAGTTTCCCGGTCACGTCGGGGTGGTGCTGCAGGCCTATCTGCGCCGCACGCCGGCGGATGTCGCCGCCCTGGCCGATGCGCCGATGAACTTCCGGCTCTGCAAGGGTATCTACAACGAACCGCGTACCGCCGCCTGGAAGAATCAGGAAACCATCAACCGCAGTTTCGTCCACATCCTTGAGAAGATGCTGGCCGCCGGCGCCTATGTCGGCATCGCCACCCACGACGAGAAGCTGGTCTTCGAGGCGATGCGCCTGGTCGACGAGCAGGGGCTGAAGCCGGAGCAGTACGAGTTCCAGATGCTGCTCGGGGTCGACGAGGAGCTGCGCGACATCATCGTCGCCGCCGGTCACCGGCTGCGGGTCTATGTCCCCTACGGCGAATCCTGGCTGCCCTACTCGCGGCGGCGGCTGAAGGAGAATCCGAGCATCGCCGAGCATGCCCTGCGGCAGATGCTGAACATGCGCAAGGTTTGAATTCCGCCGCCCGGTTGCGTCTTGCCGGGCAACGGGAACTTGGAATGCGGACGCAGAACATGTAGTATCTGTCAACCATTGTTTGATTGAGCCAAACCGAGCCGGTTCACGAGGTGCGGCGGAACAAGACGGAGGCCGCCGTGCAATCACCAACACAAGGGAGGTAAGAGATGAAGAGACTGAATCGACTGATGCTGGCCCTGGCGGCCGTCTGCCTGCTGGCGGCGCCCGCTCTGGCCGACACCCTCAAGGTCGGTGTCCAGGCCCCGATCACCGGTTCCTATGCCAACGAAGGCCAGGGGATCGACAACGGTGTCCGCCTGCTCGCCGAGCAGATCAACGCCAAAGGCGGTGTGCTGGGCAAGAAGATCGAAGTGATCACCTGTGACGACCAGGGGACCGCCATGGCCGCGGCCATCTGCGCCAAGGACCTGGTCAACCAGGGAGTCAAGATGGTCATCGGCTCCTACACCTCGACCTGCGCCGAGGCGGCTCAGAAGACCTACTTCGACGCCGGCGTCATCCAGACTTCGGACGGCACCGCCGACAGCCTGACCGAGAAGGGCTACTGGACCTTCCTGCGCAACTCGTTCCCCAACAGCGCCGAGGCCGAGTTCGCCGCCAACTACATGGTCAAGGTCAAGAAGTACAAGCGCATCGTCATCATCTCCGACTTCTCGACCTACGCCGACGGGCTGGCCAACGCCACCGAGGCGGCGGTCAAGAAGCTCGGCGGCAACGTCGTCTCGCGTGACAAGATCAAGGCCGACTCGCAGAACTTCACCCCGGTGCTGACCCGCATCAAGGCCAAGAATCCGGACGTGATCTTCTTCGCCGGCTATTACACCGACGGCGGCCAGCTGCGCGCCCAGCAGGTGGCCCTCGGCATCAAGGCCGACTTCATCGGCGGCGACGCCAACGACAACCCCGACTTCGCCAAGCTGGCCGGTTCCGCCGCCAAGGGCGCCTACATCGTCAACGTCCCCTCGCCGGACGTGCTGCCCTATGACATCGCCAAGTCTTTCATCGCCGCCTACAAGAAGAAGTACGGCATCATGCCGGCCTCGATCTGGGGTCTGATGAACATCGACGGCATGCGCGCCATCATTCATGGCATGGAGCAGACCAAGAGCTTTGACACCAAGAAGGTCGTCGAGTACCTGAAGAACATGAAGGAGCCCCTGCCGGGCATCACCGGCCCGATCGCCTTTGCCGAGGACGGTAATCGCAAGGGCGGTTCCTACGTGGTCAAGATGATCCAGGCCGACGGCAGCTACAAGCACGTGTACGTCCAGTAAGATCATTGCCTGAACGGGTGGGGGGGAGTTTCCGCTCCCCTCCGCCTTTCCCCGAAAACAGATACCTGGCTGCCCCCCCAGAGGCGAGGGCAGGACGCTGGTGTCCTGTCCTGGCTTCTGGACGGCAGGTCCGCAGAAGCTCGTCAAGCAACGCGGGAGTGGAGTTTCATGGATATCTTTCTGCAACAGCTGGCCAACGGCCTGACCATCGGCAGCATGTTTGCGCTGGTCGCCCTCGGCTACACCATGGTCTACGGGGTTATGCGCCTGATCAATTTCGCCCACGGCGACCTGGTCGCGGCCTCGGCCTTCGTCGGCCTGACCATCTATACCCAGGTGATGGGGCAGGCGACCTCGCTGGCGGCGGTGATCGCCATCTTTCTGCTGACGGCCGGAGTCATGGCCTGTGTCGGCGTGCTGCTCGAACGGCTCGCCTACCGGCCCCTGCGCACCGCCCCGCGCCTGTCGGCGGTGGTGTCGGCCCTGGGGGCGTCGCTGGTGATCCAGAACGGCGTCATGCTGATCTGGGGACCGCAGATGCGCATCTTTCCCGAGCTGGTGCCGCAGGTCTACTACACCTTTGGCGGGGTGGTCATCAGCCTGATGCAGGTGATCATCCTGGTGCTGTCCCTGGTGCTGATGATCGCCCTCTACCTGTTCGTCGAGAAGACCCGCATGGGCGCGGCGATCAGGGCGGCGTCCATCGACCAGGATGCCGCCCGGCTGATGGGCATCAACGTCAACCAGATCATCGTGCTGATCTTCGTCATCGGCTCTTCGCTGGGGGCGGTCGGCGGTCTGTTCATCGGCCTCTACTATCGCGGCATCACCTTCAACATGGGCTGGCAGTACGGTCTCTACGCCTTCATCGCGGCGATCATCGGCGGCATCGGCAACATTCCCGGCGCCATGCTCGGCGGCATGCTGCTGGGACTGTTCAATGCTTTCATCGCCGGTTACGTCTCGAGTACCTGGGCCGACGCCTTTACCTTCATTCTGCTGATCGTGATTCTGATTGTCCGTCCCACCGGCATTCTCGGTGAGCGGGTTGCGGAGAAAGTCTGATGGAGAAACTGCAACGCTTTGGCTACCCGGTCTTTTTCGCGGTGATGGCGGTGCTGCCGCACCTGCTCAATCCGCGCTGGCAGGCGGTGGCCATCACCTTCCTGATCTTTGCCGTCGTCGCCCTGTCGCAGGACATCGTCCTGGGCAAGTGCGGCATGTTCAACATGGGCCAGGCGCTCTTCTTCGGGCTGGGCGCCTATGCCACCGCCATCCTCAACAGCAAGTTCGGCTGGCCGATGCTGGCGACCATCCCGGTGGCCATCCTGGTGCCGGCGCTGTTCGGCATCCTGCTGGCTGGCCCGATCGTCCACCTGCGCGGCGACTATCTGCTGGTGACCACCATCGGCTTCAACATCGTCTTCGTGCAGGTGCTGCAGAACGATCTCGGCGGTCTGACCGGCGGGCCCAACGGCATCTTCGGCCTCGACGCCATGAACCTGTTTGGTCTCAGGCTCGCCAGCCAGGTGTCGGTCTACTACTTCGCCTTCGCCGTGCTGCTGTTCACCCTCTGGCTGATGCACAACCTCGAAACCAGCAAGGCCGGCCGGGCGCTGCACTACCTGCGCGAGGACCAGCTGGCCGCCGAGAGCATCGGCATCAACGCCCGGGTCTACAAGATTTTCGCCTTCGGCCTGTCGGCGGGCATCGCCGGGCTGGCCGGAACGGTCTACGCCACCCAGTATTCCGCCGTCAGCCCCGAGGCCTTCGACTTCATCCAGTCGGTGCTCTTCTTCAGCATCGTCATCGTCGGCGGTTCCTCGGTGCCGGGGGTGCTGCTGGGGGTTTTCGTGATGTTCGTGCTGCCGGAGATCTTCCGCGAGTTCGCCACCTGGCGCTTCTTCATCTTCGGCTTCGCCATGATCCTGGCGATGATCCTGCGCCCGCGCGGCATCTGGCCCGCCAAGTTCGGCCGCATTCCGGCATATCTGGTCAAGGAGTCGAAGCATGGCGCCTAACGAGCTGATTCTGAAGAATGTCACCAAGCGATTCGGCGGCCTGGTGGCGGTCGACGATCTGAGCATGACCGTCGCGCCGGGACAGATCTACGGCCTGATCGGCCCCAACGGCGCCGGCAAGACCACCGTTTTCAACAACATCACCGGCATCTACCGGCCGGAAGAAGGTTCCATCCGCTGGCGGGGCGAAGAGCTGGTCGGCCTGCCGCCGCACAAGATCGTTGCCCGCGGCATCGTTCGCACCTTTCAGACCATTCGCCTGTTCGGTGAGATGTCGGTGGCCGAGAACATCATGAGCGGCCGGCACATCCGCAGCAGCCAGGGCTGGTGGCACGGCATCGTCCACACCCCCGGTTCCCGCCGGGACGAGCGCGAGAACTGGAAGAAGGTCGAGGAGCAGCTCGAGTTCTTCGATCTCGGCGAGTACGCCGCCATGCCGGCCGGCAGTCTGCCCTACGGCATCCAGCGGCGGGTGGAGATGGCGCGGGCGATGGCGGTCGATCCGACCCTGCTGATTCTCGACGAGCCGGCCGCCGGCCTCAACGATGCCGAAACCCTGCAGCTGCTGGAAACCATTTTCCGTATCCGTGACAAAGGGGTCACGATTCTGCTGATCGAGCACGACATGGACATGGTGATGGAGGCGACCGACTATCTGACGGTGCTCAACTTCGGCAAGAAGATCGCCGAGGGAACGCCGGAGGAGATTCAGCAGAATCCGGCGGTCATCGAGGCCTACCTGGGAAGCGAGGATGACGAATGAGCAAGGATGTCCTGTTCGAAATAGAAGACCTGCACGTCAGTTACGGCAGCATCGCCGCCATCAAGGGGATTTCGCTGCAGGTGCGCAAGGGGGAGATCGTCACCATCCTTGGCGCCAACGGCGCCGGCAAGACCACCACCATGCGCACCATCAGCCAGCTGATCAAGGCCAAGAGCGGCTCCATCCGCTTCAAGGGGCGGGAGCTGACCAGAATGTCCGCCCACCAGGTGGTGCGGCTGGGCATCAGCCATTCGCCGGAAGGCCGGCGGGTGTTCGGCATTCTCACCGTCGAGGAGAACCTGCTGCTCGGCGCCTTCACCCGCAAGAAGGTCGACCCGGAAATCCTGCGCTGGGTCTACGAGCTCTTCCCCCGGCTCGAGGAGCGCAAGAAGCAGCTCGCCGGCACCCTCTCCGGCGGCGAGCAGCAGATGCTGGCCATCGGCCGGGCGCTGATGAGCAATCCGGAAATGCTGCTGCTCGACGAGCCGTCCCTGGGCATCGCGCCGATCCTGGTCAAGGCGATTTTCGAGCAGATCCGGGAGATCGCCCGCAAGGGGGTCACCGTGCTGCTGGTCGAGCAGAACGCCAAGGCGGCCCTCAAGCTCGCCGATCGTGGCTATGTACTCGATGTCGGCAGGATCGCCCTGGCCGGCACCTCGGAAGAGCTGCTCGCCTCGCCCAAGGTGCAGGAGGCGTACCTGGGGAAGAAGCATTAGCGGGCTGATGAAAACGCCCATCTGCGGCGTGGCCCTCACCAAAAACTGTCTCGTGCCCGTTCGCTGGCGCTCACGCAGGACACAGAGCCGCAGGTAATAGCGGCCTTGGCTTTTCTCTCTGCGTCTGCGCGAAAAAGATTTCCAGGCGGCCGACCTCTTTTATGGGATTGGCGCTGTTTTCCTGTCACCACGCGGCAGGCAGATCGCGTCCCGGGTCCGTCCCCGGTACGGGCCGTGGGTGTAACCGACGACCGCGAAATCCTTCGCCAGTTTTTTTGCCAGGTCTTCGTAGTGGGGGCTCTTGCCCCGGATGCAGCTGGACAGGTGAACCACGTCGACGCCGAGCTGCTTCAGCCTGGCGATCTTGTGCTCCAGGTCGCCGCCGTCCTGGGTGAAGGCGACCAGCTCGGCGTCATCGCCGTAGCGGGCAAAGGCGTCGATCCGCCGGAAGAAGGCGTTGAGGCAGCCCTTGCCGGTGCACTTGTCGAGGGTTTCCCTGCGCACGATGATGGCGATCTTCATGTTCCCTCCCGTCATTCCATCCAGTCTAGCCGCTGTGGAGCGGAAAGTTTATGACCTGGATCAAGCCGGGATGCGGTTCGAACTGTTGACATCCCGCCACCAGCATCTAACGTTTCAGTAGTCGCTGGACCCTGAATCAGTGAGTTCATGCCGGATGAAGAGTGCATGTGCTTGGCCTGAATGGGTTTTTCAAAAGTCGCAAGGCGCACCCACAGGTTCGCCGGCGATTTTTGGAAAACGCAGACAGGTCAATGACTTGTGCCATCCGCAGGTGATGAGCTCGCTGATTCAGGTGAACCTTTGCGTGGCCCGGGACGGCGTTGCGGCCGTTCCGGATCGCCGGGAGGCCCGCCGTGCCGCTGTTCGATCTGCCCATGTCGATTCTGTTTCTGCTTTTTCTCTGGCTGTTCATACTGATCGGTTTCTATCCAGCCTGGAAGCGGGCCGCAGCGAAGTTCCGCCGTCTGCGCGAGGCGCGTGGCAAACGGCAGAAGGGCGGGCCGGGTGTCGCGGCCATGCCGGCGGAGGATTCGGCCGCCAGGCCGTCCCGGCAGCTGGACGATTTTGAAATCATCATCTTGCGTCGCCTGGCCCAGGGCGACGGCAAAGGGCTGTCGCGGCGGCGGCTGATCGCCGAGCTGCATCTGGAACCGCCGGTCGTCAGCCAGGCCCTGCGGACGCTGCAGATGCGTGAGCTGGTGGTCGAGGTCCGGGTTCTGCCGTTCGGAACGCACTTCATGCTCTCCCGCAAGGGACATGAATTCGCTGTCGCACAGGGCTTCATTCCCAGCATTCTGGAGGTCTGAACCCGCCCTTGTGCCTCCACGTTCCTTTTCATGCGGATTCGACTACGTCGGCTTCGTGAATGAATCAAATATTCTCCTGTAAATCAGAGTTGTGCTCCGGATGCCGGGGCTGTGACCGCATCAGAGTGGAAATTCCTGTTGTTTTCGCTGGTTGCAAGGTTCGGTCGTGGCTGGTGTTTCTGGTATTCAAATTGCCCCGTGCAGGTGCAGGTTTGTCGGCTGGAGACGGATTTGTCCCGGCCCTGAAAGCCGGCGGGGGCGCCCTGCGGTCAGTGGCTTCCACGGGAAAGAGATCAAATCAGGGCCCGAACCAGACAATTCTTAAGCGACAGCGGGAGGGGCGTTTCCCAAGCGGTTTCTTATTAATTTCTTGACGGCAAGGAGGCCTGACGCTATAACCGATTGAAATGTTTTAATTGTCATCCTGAGGAGGGGGTACAGGGAAGGATGTTCTCGACAGGAAACCGCCTTGGTCAGCATGGACTGACCGGGCGGTTTTTGCGTTTGTAACGGAAGTTCCGCAGGGAGGAGGGGGGATGGCGCGTTTCCCGACCGGCCGCACGGCCTTCGTGGTGATTCACGGCATCGGTGAGCAGAATCCGTTCGACACCCTTGACGGGTTCGGGCGGGGGATGGTGCAGCTGTTCGACCAGCAGGGAATCCGCTACCGGCTCGCCCACCGGTTGCGGCGGCACCGGCAGGGCGGCTGGACCGAGAGCTACCTGCGCATCACGCCGAAGGGCGGCGGCAAGAGCTTCATCGACCTGCACGAGGTCTACTGGGCCTACCTGACCGAAGAGCAGATCTCGACCGCCGAGATCCGCCGGTGGCTCGAGGACACGCTGGCCGGGGTGAAGAAGTTCTTCGACGAAAACCAGCAGCTGATCCGCGAGTACGAGCAGGCCGACCAGGTCGAGCAGCTGCAGAAGCTCAACAAGAAGCTGCTCTGGGGAGCCCGTCTCTACAAGCCGCTCAGCGCCGCGCTGCAGCTGCTCGATCCGCTCAGCAGGCTGACCGGCGGTTGGGGCGAGACGATGCTGAAATGGCTTGAGGAGAAGGCCAGTCCCTACCTGACCGGCTACCTCGGCGACGTCGCCATCTACACCACCACCGACCGCAAGTCGAAGTTCTTCAACCTGCGGCAGCAGATCCTGCGCGACAGCCTTGCCATGCTCAGGGCGGTGCTCGCCGACGGGGACGTCGAGCGGGTGATTCTCTGCGGCCACTCCCTCGGCAGCGTCATCGCCTACGACACCCTCAATCGGCTGCAGATCGAAGCCTCCCTGCCCGATGCCGAGGACCTGCCGCTAGACAAAATCAAGGGCCTGGTCACCTTCGGCTCACCGCTCGACAAGATCGCCTTCTTCTTCCGCCAGCACGCCGGCAGGGATCAGTGGCTGCGCGGCCAGATTCTCGGCCAGCTGCACTCCTTCAAGTCGAAACCGCTCTGTTTTGTCGATCCGCCGGTGACCATCGACGACCCGGTGAAGCACGTCTTCGCCGACCTGCCCTGGGTCAACTACTGGGACCGCCAGGACCCGGTCAGCGGCCGGCTCAACCTCTACCGGATCGCTCCGGAAGACAACATCGAACTCAAGCTCGGCAAGCCCTGGGGCGTGGCGCATGTCGCCTACTGGGAGCATGTGCCGATGTATGCGGATTTTGCGGGGAGGTTTTTGGGGATGGGGAAGGATTTGGGTTGACGGAGAAGGGGTATTGTGTCCCTGGAATTCCCAATACGTCTTGGGGCTTATGGGGTGAGTGGTGCGAGGATGACGCCTTGACAATGCGATGAAAACGAGCTAACAAAAATTGTTATACGGGAGGGGGGATTATGACACAATGAAAAAAGCCGTCCGGAGTGTAACCTTGCTGGACGGCTTTTTGTTTTATTCTAGCTTCTAACTCAAAAAACAACTGAAGGATATTATATGACAAAATTTTTTGTGGTTATGTACAATATAAATCCATCATTAAAACACGCAACACCAGAGCCTACAATAATAGAAGAATTTTCAACCATAAATGAAGCTCAAGGCGAGGCAAGAAAGCAAATTAACAATTATTATTGGATAAAAATATACAAAAACGAATTAAGAATGAATTGTCTCATAGAACAATGCCAAAACGGCAAGCTTTTAGATCCTAGCGGGAAAACAAAAAAACTAAAACAACACTGACAAAAGGATAAATATATTAATTATGTGTATCCGGAGGTTGCAATTATTAGCTATTTTGATTTTTTTGTCTCTTTCTACACTTTCGAATGCAGACACCTGCAAGGTGTTGAACGTTATCGATGGTGACAGCTTAATTGTTTCTTGCCAAACATATGAAGGAATACTAGGTATAGTTGGTGTAGATGCACCTGAAATTGGGCAAGAATATGGCACCGAATCAAGAAAATGTCTGGAGAAATTAACTCCTGTAGACTCAAAAATATTTGTAAAACAAATCGACTTAAGAACAAAAAGGGGTGAAGTAATATCTTATAATGGCTACAAGGTTTCAAGTAGACTCATTTCACAAGGATGTGCCTGGGTAAACGCGAAAGTCAAAACACCAAATACATACTTAAAAAAATTAGAAAAACTTGCAAAAAAACAAAAGCTTGGTCTTTGGTCTAAGTCAAATAAAATGCCACCTTGGGAGTTCCGAAAACGTTACAATATTGTAGACAACGAAGGAGACTGGAGAAAGCCCAATGTAAATCTTGGGAACATCGGGGGTGAAAACAAACGCAACAGCTATATAGAATCGCTCTATTCAAATTATAGAGAATGTTATGTCACTGAAAGAAACAAAGCCTTGAAGGGAGTGAAAAGTCCTTTATATTTTGGAACACTGAAAATTATGGCAGAAATGCATGCAGAAGAAGTCTGTGCCCCTCTTCGCACGAGAAAATAACATAAACAGCGTGAATTTGTCTTAAGACCAAAAGGAAAGGGTGTACAGAGCAGTTATCACGACTATATGGGTGTTGAGCTTGAACGGAGGCAGGTCGAGCGGATCAGGGCCATCGCTTATGATATTCGGAGAGGAAAAAGCCGTAAGCAGCAAATCTGGAACATGGCTGGAACATGGCTTGACGAGGAGAAAATGTTTAAGTAGGTTAGAAGGTATCAACTTATTGTGTGAGGGGGGCTGCGATGAACAAAAAAGATTAAAGGCCATCTGCGAGTGTAGCAGGTGGCCTTTTTGCTTCGTACCGTCGCACTTCTCGGGGAGGGGCGAGTTGTTGTGCTTTCCTGCCAAAAAATATTTAAACCATGGATGGTTCAGAAGAAAAAATAAATTTTTATACTCTTCGAGGTCTACCAAATACCATATTTGGCGAAACTTATGTTGTTGTTTCTGCAACTAGTGTTAATGAAGAAGCCTTTTATGTAGAGTACTATATACTAACACAAAGGCCTCAAGAGTCTTTGCTGTTTGACAGCATCAAAATTGTTATATCTGACATCACGCAGGATCTTGGTGCTGCCGATGCAAGCTCCGCCATCGAGGAAGGTTTGAGGCAGGCAGAAATTGCGATATATGACTTGCTAGAAAAAAGAGCGAGGGATTTGAATCGACCAGAAATAGCTATTATCCCATTTGAACTTCAGTCCTGCCAAGCCCCTTTTGTCGGCTGCCGTTATAGAGGACGATTCGTTGAACAAATAGCCAACATAGGAACTAATACAAAGTGTAAATCTTTGTTTAGACATATAGAGGCGATTAGGCAAATTGTTGTACAAAAATAATTAACAGGAGGGGCTATGTTTGGTTTTTTCAAAAAAAGGACAGCATATAAGGATAAAAGTTTGGATTATCAAGCAATTCTGCGAAGAGATTTTGACATGCTAGAGCCATATGTTGGAGAATTTATTAAGTATAGCGGTGATGAACTGTCAAAAACTGAACACAACATAAGGAGTGGGTATAAGTCGTCGGGAATGTCTAGTAGTATAAAAGCAATAATTAACGATTTTGGATTTGAGTATAGCGCCATAGTGTTTGTGTGCATAACAACGTACATGACAGACTTTAAGAAAGGAAAAACAAGATCAAAAAATTTTGAATATGCCGTTGTTGGGTTGTTGATTAAATTGAAGGAAATAACGAGGCGTGTAGATAGAAGGTTTTCTGAGTGGTTAATCAAAAATAAGGACCAAAAATGGCCAAATTTGGATCGGCTAGTTTTTGGAAAAGAGGACTCTTGAGCGCTCATCATGATTCAAGCAACGCGGAAATTCCGGGGACACAGTACCATTTTGGGGACGCTGATAAGGCAAAGGCTTGAAAAGTCTTTCAGGTTTTAGGGGTTTGATCGGCGTTCATCTGCGAAATCAGCGGCCTGTAGCTTTTGCTTTCTGGTTTGGCCGCAGATGAACGCGGATGGACGCGGATAAGGAAAAAGCTTGAATTCCGGAGATATGGCACCATTTTCTGCCGTCACGAAATCCCCTCAAACGGTTTGCCAACAACCTGTCAGGGGAGTCGCATCAACCGTTCGTTGCGCCAGATACGAACGATTGATATTTTCCGGCTGTCGCGACGGTAAACAATGCTGAAGGGCGGGTGAATCAGTTCTCTTTTTTTTCTGAATCAGGTTGCTGAACAGCAAGGGGCTTGACTTGTTCCCCATTCCGATGATGATTTAGGGGCTGTCCTGAACGGTACTTCAGTTGTTCAGGACGGCCCCTGTTTTTTGGTCGGGCAAAGACGAACGGTCGGTCTGGAAAAAAGGAGTTATGGCCATGGCACGAATCATCCCTGCAGGAACCGAATCCCCCGCCCAGGAGGTGGAGGCCGTTTTCCGGGAGATCGAAGACGCCTTCGGCATGGTGCCGAATCTCTTCAGGACCTATGCCCATCATCCTCCCCTGTTGCGGGCCAACTGGAACAAGGTCAAGGCGGTCATGATGGAAGGAAGCCTCGACCGCAAGGTCAAGGAAACCATCGCGGTGCTGGTCTCCAGGGACAACGGTTGCTCTTACTGCGTGGCAGCACATACCAGCGCCTTGCGGGCCATCGGGGTGACGGATGAGGAGCTTCAGGCCATTGAGGAGAACCTGGACCAGGCCGACTTCAGCGCCAGGGAAAAGGCCCTGATCGGTTTCGCCCGCAAGGCCAACCGGGATCCCCTGCGGATTTCCGATGACGAGTTCGAGGCCCTCCGCAGGGCCGGCGCCACCGACGCCGAGATCGTCGAGGCCCTGGGCGTCATGGAACTTTTCACCGCCTTCAACAAGTTTCTCGATTCCCTGGATGTGGAGATCGACTTCTGACGCGGACCGGCGCCGGCAACCGGCCGGCGCAGCGGTTTTCGACCGGGAGCCCATGCCGATGCGAAATGAAATCGTCGACGAGATCAGACGGTTTGTCCGTCAAAGTCCCGCCAACCTTCAGGAAGACGGTGTCACCCCGTATTTCGAGGAGCCGCTGGTCGGTTTCGCCGCGGCCGATGATCCCCTGTTTGCCCGCTACAAGACCATCATCGGTGAGTTTCACCTGACGCCGCAGGAATTTCTGGCGTCGCTGCCCGGAACGGCTCCGGAAAGAGGCGGGACGGTCATCTGCTGGGTTTTGCCGGTGGCGGAACCGACCCGCCTGAGCAACCGCCGCGAGCGGCAGTTTCCCTCGCGGGCCTGGGCCCGTACCCGCGACAGGGGAGAGGCCTTCAACGTGATGCTGCGGCGTCACCTGGTGGCCTGGCTCGGCGAGCGGGGATACCGGGCCCTGGCGCCGCAACTTTCCGACCGCTGGCATCAGATCGAGGTGCCGGACAGCGGGCCGGCCTCCAGCTGGTCCGAGCGCCATGCCGCCTACGCTGCCGGACTGGGGACCTTCAGCCTCAACGATGCCCTGATTACTCCCAGGGGGATCGCCCACCGGCTGGGAAGCGTGGTCACCGACTGCATTCTCTCCCCGACTCCGCGAAATGATTCCGACTACAGGGCAAACTGCCTCCATTTCCGTACCGGCGACTGTGGTTTGTGTATCGAGCGCTGTCCGGTGGGAGCGCTTTCTGCCGAGGGGCACGACAAGTTCAAATGCCGGGCCTATGTGTATGGCACCGTTCCGGACAGGATGGCGGAGAAGTACGGGGTCAAGGCCATCGGCTGCGGACTGTGCCAGACAAAGGTGCCCTGCGAGTTTCGCATCCCGGAAGCAAAGGCGTGAAAAACATCCCAACCGTCTCCCGGCATTATCGGCAGTGTAAATGAGGGTGACAGCGTCCTGGCTGTCACCCTGTTTTGGCATCCGCTCCAATCTCCTGTCATATCAGTATCTTACCTTTTTGCAGCATTGTAGAACGACGTTTGGCATCTTCCTTGCCATTTCCTTGATGCGTTGATTCCGTCGTCTGTTCCGGTCCGAATCCGCGCTCGTGCCGGGCGGGTTCGCCGTGACGGTATTTCAGTGAGGGAAAGGGGAATAGCCATGAAGATGTCAGCACATGCCTACGACAACATGCCGGTCAACCTGCATGGCCCGAACATGCACGACTACGAGGAGACGGTCGCCGGTTACCAGCTGCACGTTCCCGAGTTTTTCAACTACGGCTTCGATGTCATCGACCGCTGGGCCCAGGACCGGACCAAGCTGGCGCTGGTGTGGGCGGATCGCAGCGGCGAGGAGATCCGCAAGTACAGCTTCTACGATCTGCAGAGTCTTTCCAACCGCTTCGCCAACGCCCTGCGCGGGCTCGGTTTCAAGAAGGGCGATCGTCTGTTCGTGATGGTGCCGCGGCTGGTGGAGTGGTACGCGGTGATGCTCGGCAGCATCAAGCTGGGGGTGATTCCGCTGCCGGCGCCGAACATTCTGGTGCCCAAGGATATCGAATACCGGATCAACCAGGCCGAGGCGGTCGGGGCGGTGGTCTGGCACGAAAACGCCGAAAAGCTGGATGCGGCCAAAGGGAATTGCCCGAGTTTGCGGCATCTGATCAGTCTCGGCGCCGAGCGACAGGGTTGGCATTCCTTCTCCGAGCTGATGGAGCAGGCGTCGCCGCGGCTTTCGCGCGAAGAGGTCGAACCGACCCGCTCCGATGACGTGATGCTGATCTATTTCACCTCCGGGACCACCAGGTTCCCGAAAATGGTGCCGCACACCCAGGCGTCCTACGGCATCGGCCACATCATCACCGCCAAGTTCTGGCAGGACCTCAAGCCGACCGACCTGCACTGGACCCTCTCCGACACCGGCTGGGCCAAGGCGGCCTGGGGCAAGCTGTTCGGCCAGTGGCAGATCGGCTGCGCGGTGATGGTGCACGACGCCGACGCCAAGTTCAACGCCAGGACCCATCTCAAACTGCTGGAAAGATGCGGCGTGACCACCTTCTGTGCACCGCCGACCGTCTACCGGATGCTGGTGCTGGAGGATCTGAGTCAGTACGATCTCTCCGGCATCCGCCATTCGATGGCTGCCGGCGAACCGCTCAATCCGGAGATCATCAAGGTCTGGAAGGAACACACCGGCACCACCATCTACGACGGTTTCGGTCAGACCGAGTCGGTCAACCTGATCGCCAACTACCCATGCATGGAGATTCGTCCCGGTTCGATGGGCAAGCCGACTCCGGGCTTTGTGGTCGAACTGATCGATGACGACGGCAATCCGGTTCCGCAGGGGGAGGAGGGCAACATCGCCGTCAAGATCAAGCCCGAACCGCCGGTTGGTCTGTTGAAGGAGTACTGGCGCAACGATGAGGCGACCCGCGAGTCCTTTATCGGCGACTGGTATTACACCGGGGACAGGGCCTACAAGGACGAGGATGGCTATTTCTGGTTCGTCGGCCGGGCCGACGACGTGATCAACGCTTCGGGTTACCGCATCGGCCCCTTCGAGGTCGAAAGCGCCCTGCAGAGCCATCCCGCAGTCGCCGAGAGCGCCGTCGTCGGCTCGCCCGATCCGCTGCGCGGGACCATCGTCAAGGCTTTTGTAATTCTCGCCCCCGGCTTCGAGCCGAGCGACGAGCTGGTGACGCAGCTGCAGGAGCACGTCAAGCAGGAGACGGCGCCCTACAAGTACCCGCGGGAGATCGAGTTCGTGACCGAGCTGCCGAAGACCATCTCCGGCAAGATCCGCCGGGTCGAGCTGCGGCAGCGCGAGGAGCGGCGGAAGCGGGAAGGCAGCAGCTGAAACGTGGCCTTGCCGGTGCCTCCGCTCGCGCCGCGTTCGCTCACAAGACGCTTCGTATCGCAGTGTTTCAGGTCTGTTTCCTCCTCCCCTCATGGTCCCCCCGACTCTGTCGGCAACCGTGAGATGGCCGTCCCCCACAAGGGGGACGGCCGATTTTTTTTCGGCGGCGGTGTCGGCGGACATTTTTTCTTTTCCGGGCTTTTGTCTTCTGGCACCATGTCCCCCATGTCGAGGCCGGTTCTGCTGAGCTATGAACTGACCGCCGAGCTCTGGCGGCGTTTTCTGGAGGCGCATTACGCCTGCGACAGGTCGCTGAAGTGGCGTTACCTGTGGGGCGTATGCTGTATCGTCATTGGCTGCCTCGGATTCGGCGGTTTCTACGAGTCGGGGACCCTTGCCGCGCTGCTGCTGGTCACCGGTTTTTACGGTGTGCTGTCGAAGCCGCTTCTGGTCGTCCGTTCCCTGCGTCGGGCCGGTCGACACCCCTTTTTCGGGCGCGAACTGACCGTTTCGGCCGGGCCGGAAGAGCTTGCCGTCCGCAGCGGCAACGAAGGATACAGCCAGCCGTGGGACAATTTTGCCGGATACCGTCAGCTCGATCCCGGTCTGCTTCTCTACCACGACCACGACGCCTTCTTTTTCATTCCCGCCCAGGCGATGTCGGCCGGCGACCGCGGGCGGATTCGCGAATACCTCGAGGCGGCGGGCGTGCCGCGCTGGTGAGCGACGAGGACCGTTCTTTTCCGCTGGTTCCGGAGAGTGAACTTCTGTATTCTTGGCCTGAACCGGTGAGTTCATGCCTGGCACAACCGGCGGGGAGATGGACGCCGTCGCGGCCGAACATTTCACCCGCACGAACGCTTCGGCTTCCGGTCGAATTCCGTGCCCGCTTGCTCCGAGACCCTTGATTGTGCTGCATGTCGATCCGCGTTGACGAATCCCTGACCTTTTCCCGCATCTTCCGTTTCTGGTCACCACTGGCATTGACCTGGCTGTTGATGGCGGTCGAGGGGCCGCTGCTGGCGGCGCTGATCGCCCGGATGGCCGACCCGGTGACCAATCTGGCGGCTTTCGGGGTGGCCTATGCCTTTGCCCTGGTGGCCGAAGCGCCGGTGATCATGCTGATGAGCGCAGCCACGGCGCTCTGTCGCGACGCGGAATCCTACCGGCGACTGCGCATCTTCACTTTGCTGCTCAGCGGCGGGGTGACGCTGCTGCTGGTCCTGCTGCTGGTCCCGCAGGTTTTCACCCTGGTCATCGAGCGCTGGGTCGGTCTGCCGTGTCAGATCGCCGGGCCGACCCGGCAGGCGCTGTTCTGGCTGCTTCCCTGGCCCGGCGCGATCGGCCTGCGGCGTTTCTACCAGGGGGTGCTGATCGCCGACGGCCGCACCCGGCGGGTGACGGTCGGCACCCTGGCGCGGGTCGGGCTGATGGCCCTGAGCGGCTTTCTGCTGGCCGGCACGGAGATGCTTTCCGGGGCGGCGGCCGGTGGACTGGCGCTTTCGGCCGGGGTCGTGGCGGAGATGCTGGTGGCGCTGCGGCTGACGCGGCCGTCGGTCCGGCGCCTGCTGCGGCTGGCCGGGGAGGCGGAAACGCCGGATTTCCGTGCCATCCTGCGGTTTTATCTGCCCCTGGCCATGACGCCTCTCATCGGCCTGAGTATTCAGCCGGTGGTGACCTTTTTTCTCGGTCGCGGGCAAAACGCCATCGAGTCGCTGGCGGTGCTGCCGGTCCTGTACGGCCTGACCTTCATTTTTCGGGCCCTCGGACTCAGCTACCAGGAGGCGGCCATCGCCCTGGTCGGACGGAAGATGGAGCACCGCCGCGAAGCGGGGCGTTTCGCGCTCGCCCTGGGCGGCGCCTGCGTCGGGCTGCTCGGCTTGATCGCCCTGACGCCGCTGGCCGATCTCTGGCTGCGGGGCGTTTCCGGGCTGGCGCCGGAGCTGGCGCGGTTCGCCCGCTGGCCGCTGGGACTGATGGTGCTGCTGCCGGGCCTGACGGTCTGGATCACCTGGCAGCGTTCGCTGCTGGTGCTGGCCAAGCGCACCACGCCGGTTTCCATCGCCACAGCGGTGGAGGCGGCGGCGATCCTGCTGCTGTTGACGCTGCTGATTCCCCGGATGCCCTGGCCGGGCATCAGCATCGCCGCCCTGGCCCTGACCGCCGGGCGTTTCCTGGCCATTTTTTACCTGATGCCCTATTGCCGGAGGAGGAGTCTGCCGTCATGAACACATCGTCCAGCCGCACCGCCGGCGTCTTCTTCGTGCTCGGCGCCGCCCTGCTCTGGGGTACGACCGGCACCGCCCAGGCTTTCGCTCCGGCCGGGTTCGATCCGACGGTGATCGGCACTCTGCGCCTGGTGGTCGGCGGCGTGGCGCTGCTGGCCCTGGCCGGCACCCGGAGGGAAATCGCTCCCTTGCGGGAATGGAGGATCTTGCCGCTGCTTCTGGCCGGACTCTTTACCGCCGGCTACCAGCTCTGTTTCTTCGCCGCCGTCGCCCGCACCGGGGTTGCCGTCGGCACCATTGTCGGCATCGGCAGTTCGCCGATCGCCGCCGGCATTCTCGGCTTTCTGTTTCGCGGCGAGCGACCGGGGCGGCGCTGGGCGCTGGCGACGGTTCTGGCGATCATCGGCTGTTCCCTGCTGAGCCTCGGCGGTGGCCGGGTCCAGGTCGATCCGCTCGGCATTCTGCTGGCTCTGGGAGCCGGCGCTTCCTATGCCGCCTACACCCTGGCGATCAAGGGGCTGCTGGAGGAGCATTCCCCCAACGCGGTGATGGCGCTGGTGGTCTGCGCCGGTGCGCTGATGCTGTCGCCGCTGCTGCTCGGCCGCGACCTTTCTTGGGTGCTGCAGCCGCGAGCCATTGCCGTTGTCCTGCACCTGGGGCTGGCGACCATGGCGCTCTCTTACTGGCTGTTCGCCCGCGGGCTGCGGACGGTGCCGGTTGCCACGGCGGTGACCCTGTCCCTGGCCGAGCCGATGACCGCCAGTCTGCTGGGGATTTTCGTTCTCGGCGAGGTGTTGACCCTGCGGGCTTTCAGCGGCATCGGCCTGATTTTTTCAGGCCTGATGATTCTCGCCCTGCCGGCCGGACTGGCGGCGCGTGCAAAGAGGAGGAACATTCGGTGAAGAACCAGCGCAAGGCGATGGCGTACGGGCTTGTCACGGTTCTGCTCTGGTCGACCGTCGCTTCGGCTTTCAAGCTTTCGCTTCGGTATCTCGAACCGGCCCACCTGCTGCTCTATTCCGGATCCTTTTCCACCCTGCTGCTGGCGGTCATCCTCGCCTGCCAGGGAAAATTCGGGCGGGTCTTCCGCTGCAGCCGCGGAGAGTACGGCATGTCGCTGCTGCTCGGCCTGCTCAATCCCTTTCTCTATTACCAGGTTCTCTTCAAGGCTTACGATCTGCTGCCGGCGCAGCAGGCCCAGCCGCTCAACTACACCTGGGCCATCACCCTCAGCCTGCTGGCGATTCCGCTTTTGGGCCAGAAATTCAAGTGGAAGGAGTTCGCCGCCCTGTTGCTCAGTTATTGCGGGGTGGTGGTGATCTCGACCGAGGGCGATCTGCTCGGCCTGCACTTCTCCAACCCGCTTGGTGTCGCTCTGGCCCTGGCGAGTACGGTGATCTGGGCGCTCTACTGGATTTTCAATACCCGTGACCGGCGTGATCCGGTGGTGGCCCTGCTGGCCAACTTTCTGTTCGGTCTGCCTTTTGTGTTCGGCTATTGTCTGCTTTTCACCGACCTGAGCTGGCCGCCGCTGCCGGGGCTGCTGGGCGCTGTCTATGTAGGCACCTTCGAGATGGGGGCCTGCTTCGTTTTCTGGCTGCTGGCCATGAAGTACGCCGAGAGCACGGCGCGGGTCAGCAACCTGATCTTTCTTTCACCCTTTCTGTCGCTGGTACTGATTCACTTTCTGGTTGGGGAGGAGATTCTGTCCTCGACTCTGGTCGGGCTGGTGCTGATCGTCGCCGGGCTGATCGTGCAGCAGTGGCCGGGGAGGAAGGGGGGATAATATTCAAAGTTGCTTTGCGTGTGAGATTGATTTTATCATTTCCGCTACTATGGCCGAATGGCAACGTTGTGGTTTTTTTTCTTTTGCGTCATCATTTCGTGAATGTTTTTGTATGCCAACCGAGAAGCATTTTCTCTCGAGATGAACGAGCAGGGGGATCAATTGGGACAGGATGGCCTAAAATACAGTGTAGTCATACCAGTATACAACAGCGAGCGGATTGTCGGGGAAACGATTGACAGAACAGTCGATTTCTTCGAAAGGGAGAAACTCGATTACGAGATCATCCTGGTCAATGACGGCAGCTCGGATAACAGTTTTGAAATTCTTAAAGAGAAGGCACGCCTGAACAAGAATATTATCGCTGTCGATCTATTGAAGAACTACGGGCAGCACACGGCCAATTTCTGCGGGTTCAAAAAATCAACAGGTGATTATCTGATCACCATGGACGATGACCTGCAAAATCCTCCAGAGGAAATCGCCAAACTGATCAATGCGGTTAAGGATGGCTATGACGTCGTCTTCGGAGTCTTTCGTGAGAAGAAACACGCAGGTTACCGTAAAATAGGCACAAGAATCATCTCATTTGTCAACCGCAAGATTTTTGGCAAGCCAAAGGACCTGATCCTGTCCAATTTTCGCATTATCCGGCGGGATGTTGTCGACCGTATCTGTCAGTACAAGACGGGCTACCCCTATATTCCAGGCCTGGTCCTTATGTTTTCTTCCAAACAGGGGAATGTGCTGGTGGAGCATCACGAGCGTAAGGTTGGCAAGAGCGGTTACACTCTTTTCAAGATCGCAGAGCTCGTCATGCGGATCCTCTTCAACTATTCGTCCTACCCACTGCGGTTGGTTGCCTTCTGTGGTATCGGTGTCTCCCTGGCAAGTTTTCTGCTCGGCGGTTTTTACCTCCTGAAAGCATTTTTCCACAAAGCGGCTGTTCCGGGTTGGACGACGGTCGTTGTGCTTCTTTCTTTTTTCAATGGTATCGCCCTGCTTGTCCTTGGCATGTTGGGAGAGTACTTGATCCGCTTGGTCAATCAGACCAGCAGTTCATCCCCTTATCAGATCAAGGAGAGCGTGAATTGTGATTGATCATTTCATCATCGGAGGAGCCCAGAGAAGCGGCACGACGTTTCTTTATCGCATGCTTGATGCGCATCCTGAAATCCAGATGGCTAAGCCGGTTCGGCCCGAGCCCAAATTTTTTCTGAAAGACGATCTTTTTCAGGGAGGGCGGAAACTCTACGAAGAGACCTGTTTCGGCCCCCCGGATCCTCGGATCAGGGTTCGGGGCGAGAAGAGTACGAGCTACATCGAATATGAATCTTGCGCCCGGCGAATCCGGGCGATCCTGCCCGAGGTCAAGCTGATTTTCGTGCTACGAAACCCTGTCGAACGGGCGATCTCCAATTACTGGTTTTCCGTCAACAATGGCCTGGAGAACAGACCGATAAACGAGGCCCTTGCCGTGGGCGGCCAGAAAGCATTCACGGTAGAGGGATCGGGCCTTTCCGCCTCGCCCTACAATTATCTCGGTCGCGGGAAATATGTCGACTACCTCAATGTCTACCGGAAGTACTTTCCGGCGGAGCAGTTGAAAATCGTCCTTTTCGAAGAGATGGTCGCAGGAGGTGGTGTTGTCTATGCTGATCTGTTGTCATTTCTGGGGCTTGCACCGACAGAAGACTTGCCGGATGGCTTGGGGCCGGTCAACGCTTCGGAAAAGCACGACATCGGCCTGTCCGAAGAACTGCGACGCGAGTTGACGAGCTTTTTTCTTCCATGGAATCAACGTCTGAAGGATGAATTTCAGGTAAACACTGATCTCTGGTTGATGTGACGATGGAACGGTTCGGTCCTCTCTTGGTCGTATTTTTTGCCATCCTTCTCAATATCATTGGAGCCGTGTTGTTGAAGACGATGGCGTCGAGGCCCGATCTTAGTCTGTGGCTGCTGATTGGTGGTGTGGTTTTGGTCGCGGCAGTCAACATCCTTCGGTTTCTGGTCTGGGGATTGGCGCACAAAAAGTATCCTCTGAGTAAGACCTATCCTCTCAGCAGCCTGTTTTTTCCAATGATTTTAATTGTTTCCTACTTTTACGGCGAGGAGATCCGTTCAGGACAAATCCTGGGCGGAGCGATTGTTACCATCGGGGTGTTCTGGATAGCCTGGATCAGGGAGGTTGAGTCCGATGTTGAGGCAGGCTCTGCTGAAAAACAATAGACTGAAGTTGATAATCAACAACCTTTACGTCTATTTTATTAATCTTTTTCATGTTGTGCTTGAGGTCGTGCCAGGGTTCATTCGAAATCCTGTTCTGCGCCTTGCTGCGGGAAAATGTGGAAAGAATGTCTACTTTGACTACCGCGTCTACATGAAGTTCCCATGGCTTGTTCATTTCGGTGACAATGTAAGTGTCAATCGTGGAGTCGAGTTTTACAGTGATGGTCTGAACAAAAAAAGAATCATTATAGGATCAAATGTCAGAATAGCTCCTAATGTAAAATTTCATGCTGCCGGTCATGACTATTCGGATGATAATTTTGTCCACACTGGTGACGAAATCATTGTCGGTGACAATGTCTGGATTGGTGCTGCGTCAATTATTCTGCCGGGTGTAACCATTGGTAATGGAGCTGTTATTGGTGCCGGCAGTGTGGTGACCAAAGATGTTCCCGAAAATGCTATTGTCGCCGGAGTTCCGGCGCGTTTTGTGAAGAGCAGGAACAACTGATGGTGCTGTACTGGCTTTCTCTGCTTGCCGCCTTGCTGGGGACGGCATTTGCGCAGTTTTTTTACAAGGTCTATTTCGTCAAGAGAGAGAAAAAATATCTCTTTTTGACTCTGCTGATTTTTGTCAACGTTCCCTTGTTCTCCTATTATGCTCTCAGGGCGATCGATCTCAATATCGTCTACATGAGCACGGCGGTAACCCAGGTCATAATCGTACTGCTGTCGAAGTTCGGACTCAATGAAACAATACAGTTCCAGAAGGTATGTGCAATCGGCATAATCATCTTGGGGATGGCTGTCTATCTCTTTTTCTGAGGGAGGCCGAGTGATCAAGTTCAACAGGCCCTTTATTGCGGGCAAGGAGCTTTACTACATCAGTCAGGCCGTCATGAAATATTCACATATTTCAGGCGATGGCGAATTTACCAGGAAATGCCAGCGGTGGTTTGAGGAGACTCTTGGCTGCAAGAAGGCGTTGCTGACTCATTCCTGTACGGCCGCGCTTGAAATGGCCGCGTTGCTGTGTGATATACGGCCGGGCGATGAAGTCATCATGCCTTCCTTTACCTTTGTCTCGACCGCCAACGCTTTCGTGCTACGTGGGGCGACCCCTGTTTTTGTTGATATCCGCCCAGACACCCTGAATATCGACGAGAAGCTGCTTGCCTCCGCGGTTACGGAAAAAACCCGGGCCGTTGTACCGGTCCATTACGCAGGTGTCCCCTGCGATATGGACACCATTCTCGAGGTCGCCCGAGACAAGGGTCTGTTCGTGATCGAGGATGCAGCCCAAGCTCTGCTTTCGAAGGATGAGACTGGGTTCGCCGGTGCCCGTGGGGATTTCGGCTGCGTGAGTTTCCACGAGACCAAGAACATTATCAGCGGCGAGGGTGGGGCACTGTTCGTCAACAACGAGCAATTCATCGAACGGGCCGAGATCATCCGGGAGAAGGGGACCAATCGCAGCAAGTTCTTCCGTGGGGAGGTTGACAAGTACACTTGGGTCGATGTCGGCTCATCTTTTCTGCCGAGCGACATCATTGCGGCATTTCTCTACGCCCAGCTCGAGCACGCCGAAGAGATCGTGACGCGCCGGAAAGAGCTGCTCATTTCCTATCGGGAGAAGCTGGAGGATCTGGAGTGCCGGGGCATGTGTCAACTCCCCGCCAGGGAGACCCTGGAGTCTTCCAGCGGACATATCTTCTACCTGCTGTGCCGTTCTTTAGAGGATCGGGACGCTCTGCTCGCCTTTTTGAAACAGAGAGGCATCGGCGGCGTGTTTCATTATGTTCCCCTGCATGATTCCCCTTTTGGTAAGCAGGTGTGCAGAGTCCATGGGACGATGAAGGAAACGCTCAGGGCGGCAGGATCCTTGCTGCGTTTGCCCCTTTACTACGAAATGACCGATGAAGAGCAGGATCGATGCGTCGAGGCTGTTTATGAATTTTATCAAGACAAGTAAATCCATTGCCTTGCGAGGAGCCCCCTATGTTTGTTTTCTGATCGTTTTTGCGTATGCCTTATACGTGAATAAGGATGTCGTCCGGGCCGACCAGTGGCGGTTCTTGTTTCTGATCGAAAGATTCATGGACGGCAGCCTGTCGTGGAACGACCTTTTCATGTCGCATTCGCATCATGTCAAGCCAGGCTACAAGATCCTCTTCATTCTCAACGCAATATTGTTCCATCTGAATCTGAAACTGGAACTTTTGTTGGGCATTGTCGTCCACCTGCTTTCCCTGCTTTTGATCCGGGCTACGGTTTTCGGCAGTCAAGAGGATCAGTTCAATTCCCTTTGCTACGTTACCCTGTGCTTGACTTGGTTCAGTTTCAACCAGGTTGCCAATTTTACCTACAGCCTGCTTTCGTTCGGTGGTTTCGTAGGTACCTTTCTGATGGTTTTCTACTGCTGCTTGTTCGACAGGGCGCTGAAGGAAAATCTCTCCTATCGCTGGATGACTGCCGCCTTGTTCGGCTACGCAGGCTGTAGCCTGCTGTTTCACGGGGCACGTTCCCTGGCCGCCTTGGTTGCTTTGGTGTTGACCCTGTTTTTTTGGATCATGGCCCGCAAGCCGGCAGTTCACTGGAGGAGAATCGTATTTTTCATTTTCGGACTTGCACTGGTACAGCTTGGCTATTGGAGCTTGCTCAAGACGGGCAAAAAGGTTTCCGCCGATAGCAGTATCATGTTCGTTCTTGGTCATCCCTTTGATTCGGTTAAATATGTTTTGATTTCATTGTCTGCAGCCGTTATGCCAACCTCCTGGATGTTGAAGCGAGGAATATCTGAAGACATAATGGCGTTGGTTGGTGCTTTTTTGGTGTTTACTACTATATTCATTCTTTATCTGTTTTTCAGGTATAGGCTGTATGAAAAAACAGTTGTTCCTCTGATATTTGTAATTTACTCTTTCATGTTTGTGTTTGAGATTCTGGTAGGACGATTTGGCAAAGGATTTCCAATAACTAATGGTGCTTCGCCAAGATATGTTTTCGACATCCAGATGTTGACAGTTGGTCTGCTGATTGTCACGGCAATTTATCTGCAGGACAAATCGTCCTTCATGTTACTGAGGCGAATCGCCTTCTTTTTTGTTTCTGGAATTTTTGTGATTCAGTTGATCGTGATGGTGAACAGTTTGCAGAGAATGAAAATAGTGAAAAAGTCGCAGGAAAAAATGGCGGCCATTATCTTGTCGGGAGACTTTTCTGCGGCTCCAAGGTGGGTTTGCCCTGACAAGAGTCTTTGTCAGGAAAAGGTCCAATTTCTGAAGTTGAACCATCTAAGTGTTTTTAAATACAAGTAAAATTCCCGTGTTTTGTAACCTCACCTCGAAGTAATGTGTCTGGGGATAGAATTTTCCAGCCACACTTGACCGCCATCCCCCGCAGGACGCGGCGGAGGATGGCCGGGGCTCCGGCGATCTGCAGTTCGTCGAGCTGTTCGAGAACAAAGCCGCCGGAACGGATGGTCGCGGCGGTGTCACGGGTCAGGTGGCAGTTGCAGGCGACCTGTTTCCAGAGCGGTTCCCAGAACCGTTGCCAGCGGCGGGTGGCGGGCTGGTCGGAGAGGACGTGCTCCAGAAAGAGCAGGCAGCCTCCGGGGCGCAGCACCCGGCGGATCTCCTCCAAGGCGGCCTGCGGGCTGTCGACCGAGCAGAGCACCAGGGTCGAGACGACGGTGTCGAAGCTGGCGGCGGGGAAGGGGAGCTGTTCGGCGCCGTGAGTGCAGATGACCGCCGGCAGCGGGGCAGCCGTCAGCTTTTTCTGCAGCTGCTGGCACATGAAGGGATCGGGTTCGCCGAGCACCAGCCGGGTCAGCCCCGGCGGATAGTGGGGCAGGTTGCTTCCGGTGCCGCTGCCGATTTCCAGCACCGCGCCCTGCGCCTGTTCGAGCAGTTCCCGGCGCCAGGCGCCGAGGCAGCGGCGTTCGGCGCTGGCCATGGCCCGATCGTAGACGGCGGCGAACAGGCGCCGGTAACTGTTTTGCAGTCTTCCGGGCCGGGTGCACATCAGCGGGTCAGGTTCCGGTAGCGGATGCGGTGTGGCTGATCGGCGTCCCGGCCGTGGCGCTTGCGGTAATCTTCCTCGTATTCGGAATAGTTGCCCTCGAACCAGACCACCTGTGAATCGCCCTCAAAGGCGAGGATGTGGGTGGCGATGCGGTCGAGAAACCAGCGGTCGTGGCTGATGACCACGGCGCAGCCGCCGAAGTTCTCCAGGGCTTCTTCCAGGGCCCGCAGGGTGTTGACGTCGAGGTCGTTGGTCGGCTCGTCCAGCAGCAGCACGTTGGCCCTCGAGTGCAGCATCTTGGCCAGATGAACCCGGTTGCGTTCGCCGCCGGAGAGGGAGCCGACCTTTTTCTGCTGGTCCGAGCCGGAGAAGTTGAAACGGGCGACATAGCCGCGCGAGTTGATCAGCCGGCCGCCGAGATCGATCTGTTCCTGCCCGCCGCTGATTTCCTCCCAGATGGTCTTGTTCGGATCGAGGGTCTCCCGGGACTGGTCGACGTAGGCGAGCTTGACCGTTTCGCCGATCCGGATGGTGCCGGAATCGGGCTGCTCCTGGCCGGTGATCATCCGGAACAGGGTGGTCTTGCCGGCCCCGTTGGGGCCGATGACCCCGACGATGCCGCCGGGCGGCAGGCGGAAACTCATGTTGTCGATGAGAAGCTTGTCGCCGAAGCTTTTCCGCACGTTTTCCGCCTCGATGACCAGGCTGCCCAGGCGAGGCCCCGGCGGGATGAAGAGTTCGAGATCTTTTTCACGCTGAACCGCTTCCTGGCCGAGCAGTTTTTCGTAGGCGTTGATGCGGGCCTGGCTTTTGGCGTGGCGGCCCCTGGGCGACATGCGGATCCATTCCAGCTCGCGCTGCAGGGTCTTCTGGCGGGCGCTTTCGGCCTTTTCTTCCCGGCGCAGGCGTTCCTGTTTCTGCTCGAGCCAGCTCGAATAGTTCCCCTTCCAGGGGATGCCGTGGCCGCGGTCCAGCTCAAGTATCCAGCCGGCGACATTGTCGAGAAAGTAGCGGTCATGGGTGACGGCGATGACCGTTCCTTCGTAGCGCTGCAGGTGTTGCTCCAGCCAGGCGACGGTCTCGGCGTCGAGGTGGTTGGTCGGCTCATCCAGGAGCAGGATGTCGGGCTTTTGCAGCAGCAGGCGGCAGAGCGCCACCCGGCGGCGTTCCCCGCCGGAGAGAACCTTGATCGGCGTGTCGGGCGGCGGGCAGCGCAGGGCTTCTTCGGCCAGGTCGAGCCGTGAATCGAGGTCCCAGGCGTCGAGGGCGTCGAGCTTTTCCTGCACTTCTCCCTGTCGCGCGAGCAGCTTGTCCATGTCGGCGTCGGGATCGGCGAAGGCGTTGTTGATCTGCTCGAATTCCGCCAGCAGGTCGACGATTTCCTGGACGCCTTCCTGCACCACTTCGCGCACGGTCTTGGTTTCGTCCAGTTGCGGTTCCTGCTCGAGATAGCCGACCGTGTAGCCCTCGGAGAGGACCGCCTCGCCGTTGAAATCCTTGTCCATCCCGGCCATGATCCGCAGCAGGGTCGATTTGCCCGAGCCGTTCAGGCCGAGGACGCCGATCTTGGCGCCGTAGAAGTAGGAGAGGGAGATATCCCTGAGAACGGGCTGCTTGTTGTAGTACTTGCTCACCCGCATCATGGTGTAGATGACTTTTTTGCTGTCTTCGCTCATGGAAAAACCTCTGGTTGAAAAGCGGCCGCCAAGACGCCAGGGACGACAAGAAAACCTTTTTTAACGCGGAGACGCGAGAGAGGGAGAGGCCGCAGAGAAAAACCCAATAGGGATTTTGGTTTCAAACAAAGATTTTCTCTCCGTCTCTGCCCCTCTCCGCCTCAGCGTCAAGGAATTTCGCTTTTGAATGTCTTGGCGGCGGAATAGGTTGCAACTGTTGAACCGGACTTATACACCAACCAGCTCGGGATAAACAAGCCGTGCGGAGCTCTGGTTACTCCCCGAGCACCTCGGGGTAACTGGTGATGGCATCGATACCGCGAACCCAGTCGAGCTGGCTGGAGCAGAAGATGTTGGCGGTCGGGCGGAGCGTTTGCGGGGTGTCGAGGGTGCCGAGAAAGAGCATGCGAAATTGCGGATAGCGGCTGTTGGTGTTGAACAGCGGCGTGCCGCAGTGCCGGCAGAAATGCTTGTGCACCCGCTCGGAATAGCCGTAGCCGGCGAGCGCGCCCCGGGCATCCTGCAGCTCGAAAAACCGTTCCGGGATCACGGCGTAGCTGCTGAAGGCCGCACCGTTGTGCCGGCGGCACATGGAGCAGTGGCAGTTGACGACCGACCGCGGCCGGCGACGGAGGGTGTAGCTGACGGCGCCGCAGGCGCAGCGTCCGGTGAGTGGTTCGCTCATGGCTGTCTCCCTGGCTGAAAGGTTCGTTTCGGTTGGCCTCGTCATGCTTTGTTGCGGCGCCAGGCATGGAATTTCTCGACCCAGCGCAGCAGTCTTTCGGGGGCGTGTTCCTTTTTCCACAGCCCAGCTGCCATCTTGTTTGCTTCGGCGAGAGTCGGATAGATGTGGATGGTGCCGAGGATCTTGTTCAGCCCCAGCCCGTGTTTAATGGCCAGAACATATTCGGCCAGCAGGTCGCCGGCATGGGGGGCGACGATGGTGACGCCGAGGATCTTGTCCGATCCCCTGCGGGTCAGTACTTTTACCCATCCATGATCTTCCGAGTCGGCGATGGCCCGGTCGAGATCATCCAGCCCGTAACGGGTCACCTCGAAGGCCAGCCCCAGCTCCCTGGCCTCGGTTTCGTTCAAACCCACCCGGGCGACTTCGGGGTCGGTGAAGGTACACCAGGGGATGACCCGGTAGTCGACCTTGAATTTCTTGAAGTCGCCGAACAGGGCGTTGACCGCGGCGTACCATGCCTGGTGTCCGGCGGTGTGGGTGAACTGGTAGGGACCGGTGACGTCCCCGGCGCAGAAGATTGTGGGGATGTTGGTGCGCAAAAAGGGATCGGTTTCGAGGCTTCTCCGGTCGTTCAGGCGCACGCCGAGTTCCTCCAGTCCGAAGCCTGTGACGTTGGGACGGCGGCCGAGGGCGACCAGCAGGCGGTCGAACTCGATCTGTACCTCTTCGCCCCGGTGCTCGCAGAGCAGGATCTGCCGGCCGTCTTCGACCAGCACTTCCCGGGCCCGGTGCCCGGTCAGCACCCTGGCCCCCTCGGCCTCGAAGCGCTGGCGAATGAAATCGGCGGCGTCGGCATCCTCGCGTCCCATGATTTGCGGACCTTTTTCCACCAGGGTGACCTTCGCACCGAGGCGGGTGAAGGCCTGGGTCATTTCGCAGCCGATCGGGCCGCCGCCGAGCACCACCAGTTTTTGCGGCAGTTCACGCAGTTCCCAGATCGTGTCGGATGTCAGGTAGTCGACCTGTTCGATCCCCTTGATCGGCGGCACGAAGGGAGTGGCGCCTGTGGCGACCACGATCGCCCGGGTGGTCAGGGTGCGGCCGTCGACTTCGACCGTCCAGGGGGAGGTGACGCGCGCCTCGCCCAGGATGCAGTCGACGCCGAGTTCGCGGTAGCGCTCGGCTGAATCGTGGGGTTCGATCTCGGCGATGATCCGCTGCACCCGCTCCATCACTTCGGCGAAGTCGAATTCCACCTCCATCTTTTTCAGTCCGAATTCCTTGGCCCGGCGTGCGTAGCCGAGCATCTTCGCCGTGCGGATCAGCGCCTTGCTCGGCACGCAGCCAGTGTTCAGACAGTCACCGCCCATTTTGTGTCTTTCGATCAGCGCCACCTTGGCCTTGACCGCGGCGGCGATGTAGGCGGTGACCAGTCCGGCGGAGCCGGCGCCGAGGACCACCAGGTTGTAGTCGAAGCCCTCCGGCCTGGGGAATTTCTTCATGGCCTTGCGGGTCTTGACAATCTCCAGTATTTTTTTGGCGACAAGAGGGAAGATGCCGAGGATGACGAAGGAGATGATGATGCCGGGGGAGAGAATCCCCGCCGCCGATTCGAGCCGGCCGAGCTGGGTGCCGGCGTTGACGTAGACCGCGGTGCCGGCCAGCATGCCGACCTGGCTGACCCAGTAGAAGGTGCGGACCTTCATCGGGGTCAGGCCCATCACCAGGTTGATGACGAAGAAGGGGAAGAGCGGCACCAGGCGCAGGGAGAAGAGGTAGAGGGCGCCTTCCCGCTCGATGCCGGTGTTGATGGCCCCGAGCTTGTCGCCGAACCGGGCCTGGACCCAGTCGCGCAGCAGAAAGCGGGAGACGACGAAGGCCAGGGTGGCGCCGATGCTGCTGGCGAAGGAGACCACCAGCAGGGCCGTCCAGAAACCGAACAGCGCCCCGCCGGCCAGGGTCATCACCGCCGCTCCCGGCAGGGAGAGGGCGGTGGCCAGGATGTAGAGCGTGAAGTAGAGCAGCAGGGTCTGTCCGGTGTGTTCGGCGTAATAGGCATCGAACGCCGCTTTCTGCGATTTCAGGTAGTCGAGAGTCAGGTAGCGGCCAAGGTCGAAAACGAAGAAAGCCGCGATCAGCAGCAGAAAGGTGAATACGATGGCGATACGGGCATGTTTTCCGGTCATGATGGCCTCGTGGGCATGTTGTGGGTTGCCCCCATTGGGGACATATGACACTCTTGCCAGAATATCATCCTGCTGACAATATACATGTTTTGCTGTGTTTTTTGGCACAATCTCTGCTTTCGCGCATTCAGGCTAGATGGAAAACGACCTGTCGACTGGACGCCTGTCGAATGCGGCATTTCGAGCCGCAAAAGGTCAACCGTTACGCTTTTTCTCGGAATAGATACGCAGATTCTTGGCCAGGGGAAACAGCGAGCTAGGTTTTGAAGGGATCATGAAGATTTCATCGAAGCACTTGTGGCAGACTCGGATGCCCGGCAGGACCGTGTCGAGTCGATTGAAGGAATGGTGGCCGGTTGGCGGATCCGGACAGCGGGGCTTTTCCCTTGTCGAGCTGGTGCTGGTTGTCAGTTTTCTTGGCATTCTCATGATGATCGCCATACCGACTTTCAGAAGTTTTGTCGAGCGGGCCAGGGTTTCCCGGGCCGCCGCCGATATCAGGGCCATCGAGAAGGACATCACTTCCTATGCCCTCGACTATGACCGGTATCCCAATTCCCTGAGTGACATCCATCGGGACGGGTTGCGTGATCCCTGGGGGCATCCCTACCAGTATGTCAACCTGTCGTCCGGCGCACCGCCGCGGCAGAGTACGTTTTTTATCGACCTGAACAGTGACTACGATCTCTACAGTCTCGGACAGGATGGCCAGAGTGCCCAGGTCATCTCCGACCCGGCCAGTCTCGATGACGTGATACGGGTTTCCGATGGCGGCTGGGTCGGCAAGGGAGCGAATTTCTAGCGGTCTGACTCTTTCGGAGCCGTAGCTCCGTTCAGCAAGGTGTAGCGACGATGCATTGTCCCTGTCCCAAATGTGAAGCGACCATCGACATTGCCGTCGGGGAGATCTCCGGTCAGGGCGGTTACCGGAAATGCCCGGAATGCGGTGACAAGTACTGGCTCGGCCGTGAGGATTTCACCCTGCGGGTCTACAAGAAGGATGGTCCCATCTATTGTGCCGGCTGCGGCTCTGCGCTCGGTCATGAAGATCTCTGTCTGCATTGCGGCCGGCTCTATCCCGACTATGTTCTGGTGCAGAAGGAGAAGCCGGCGGTACGCAAGGCGCGCGGGGGCGGTTTTAGTCTGGAATTCGGTGGGCGCAGCCGCCGACACGCTCCGGTCATCGTGGCGGATACTCCAGCGCGCGAACCTGTCAATCTGCGCTGGCTCTGGTATCTCGCCGCGGCGGCGCTGGTGGTGGTGCTGGTGGCGGGGGGCATCATGCTGCTGCAGGACAGGCAGGTCGGCAGCGAGTACAGCCGCAATTACGTGGTCGCTCTCTATGGTGTCAAGTCGGGGCTCGACCAGAACCTGAAGGTGGCGCGCGATCGGGCGGAAGCCTGGAGACATCAGCAGGGGTCGGCCCGGGCTGTTGCGCCGCCGATTCCCGACAAGGAGAAGAAGAGGCTGGCCAAGATCAGGACGGCCGTGGCCGGGGCGCTGGCCAGGCTGCAGGACACACCTGACGAGTACGCGGCGGCCAGAAGGCGGCTTGACCGGCTTCATGCCATCTATCTGAAGGCCCATCAGCTCAACATGGCCCGGCCCGAGTCTCCGGATGGTTACGAGCAGGCAGCCGGGGCTCTGGAAAGGGAATTTCTCGAGACGGCATCGGGACTCAGGCAGGAGATGCCGCCCGACCTGCGCAAGGCGCTGAACGAGGCGTTGCCGCGCTATCGCAATCTGGCCTTTCTGAAGTAGGTTCGATTGCGTGGATGAACAAAAAATGACACCGCCGGTGTCCTGTTTGGTCAGGCGCCGGCGGTTTTTTCGTGTCTTTTTATTGCCCGGACAACCTCGTCGACTACTTCTTCCAGGTTTTTCCCCTGCCCATCGATGGTGATTTCGGCCCAGCGCCGGTAGAGCGGCAGCCGTTCGGTGTACAGGTCGGCCAGGCCGGCACCGGGGCCGATGACCAGGCCGCGGCTCTGCATGTCGTGCAGTCGTTGCGCCAGTTCACCCAGTGGAACGTCGAGAAAGACGATGGTGCCGATGGCCGCCAGGTGGCGCATCGCCGCCTCGCTGTAGATCGCCGAGCCGCCGGTGGCGACCACGGTGTTGCAGCCGTCGAACTCGCACAGGGTCCGCTCTTCCAGCCGGCGGAAGGCCGCCGTGCCGTCCTGGTCGATGATCTGCTGCAGTTTCTTGCCGGCGCGCTGCTGGAGCAGCAGGTCGGTATCGACGAAGCCGAGCCCGAGGCGTTTGGCCAGCACCACGCCGACGGTGCTCTTGCCGGCGCCCGGCATGCCGATGAGGATGATGTTGGTTCGCTCGCGGGTCATGGAGGAAAAATTAGCACGGAATGGACGGGGTGTCTTTGGCTTGTAGTTCGGGGCGCCCCTGCGGCGGGGCGCATGCCGGTGATTGTCGGGGCATGGTTCGTTACGTCCGTGCTTCACGTTGACTGACGATGGCCTCGAGGATGGCGGCCAGCAGCCTGCCCTCGGCTTCGGCGGCATAACTGAAGGGATCGGGCCGGGCGAGGCGACGCCGCAGATCGGGATCGGTCAGCAGCCTCCGGGCCTGGCGGTGGAAACCGGTTTCGTCCCCGTAGAGCAGGCCGTTGACCTCGGGAATGACCACCGCCCGGTTGCCGGGGATGTCGCGGGCGAGGATCGGCCGGCCGAGGGTGGCGGCTTCGACCAGGGCGTTGGCGACCCCTTCGGAGAGCGAATTGTTGAGGATCAGGTCGGCCTGGCACATCGCCGCCGGCATGGCGGCGCAGGGAATCTCTCCCAGGTAGCAGGCGTGGGGACGGGTTTTAAGGGCGGCGAAAAAGGCTTCGGCGTAAGACCGGTCGAGAACCGGGCCGCAGAAGACCAGCCGGAAGGCGCTGTCTGCTCCAAGCAGATGGTCGCTCATGCGCAGCAGTTCCAGGTTGCCCTTGACCGGACGGATGCTGGCCGGATGGAGCAGCAGCAGCACATTGTCGTCCGTCATCCGGAGCCGCTCGCGCAGGGGATAATCCTGGCTCCCCAGGCGGGTGCCGGGCGGCAGCAGGTGCAGTTTTTCCCGCCAGGGCGATCCGCCGCGGCGCAGCTGTTCGAAGACGAGCCGGTTCTGCACGATGACGGCGGCGGCCCGCTGTCGGACCTGGTGAATGACGGCGGCCTTTTCCGGAATGTCCAGATCGCGGTTCAGATCGGTGCCGGTCATCAGCACCGCGAAGGGGATGTCTTTTGCTTCCGGCGTCTGCAGCCAGGGGTGTCCGCTGCGCCAGGCGTGCAGCAGCAGGGCCACGTCCGGTCTGTTTTGCCGCAGCGCGCCGGCAATGGCGGTGGTATTAATCGGGTCGGTTTCGACGCGCCGCACCTGCCAGCCCAGCTTGTCGAGCTGTTCGGCGAAGCGGGCGGCGGTGACGTGATTGCCGGTGGCGCGGGACTGCCGGGGGATGACGATCAGCAGGTGCAAGTGAGGTCTCCAAAGGTGATCAGGCGGATGTTTCGTTGTTGCAGCCGGTCGCGGATGCGCCTGCTGAGCAGCGCCTGCAGCTCGAGCTGTCGTTCCTCGCCGCCGAAAGGGTTGTCCAGGTCCCGGTAGCCGGGATGGACCATCAGTTCCCAGTCTCCGTCCGGTATCCGGTCGACGATCCGACCGAGGACGGCTTCGTCCAGCCGGTCGAGTGCCGGCATGCCGAACAGGCCGCGCGGACTGCGCTTTTCTCTGGCCCGGATAGCCCTGGCCGCTTTCGGCCCCAGCCGGCGGTAGAGCCGCATCTCTTCTCCCAGCTCGCCGTCCGGGTCGGCGGCCGGATCCTCCACCGGCAGCGGCAGACGCACGGCCGGTATCCGGTAGGTGTCGGCCAGGTCGAGAACCAGCTCCGTCATCTGCGGAAAGAGGAAAAAATGCTGATGGGTGTCGAGGTGGTCGGGACGGACGCCCAGCTCCAGGGCCCTGTCGATCTGGGCCGCCAGTTCGCGACGGATGGCCCGCAGGTCGGGAACGGTCTGCAGGATTTGGCGCAGATCCCGTTTGCCGGGGAAGGCGCCGTTCGCCCGGGTCAGCCCGGATATCGGGCCGCTCAGGGCAAAGCCGTCGGCCAGGTTGAGATGAACGCCGAGCGGCAGGCCGGCATCGAGCGCCATCCGGACCGCTTCTTTCGCGTGAGGTGCGTTGACCAGCAGCGAGGCGCTGGTGACGATGCCGTGGGTGAAAGCGTGCAGGATGCCCCGATCGGTGCCGAAACCGGCACCGAAATCGTCGGCGTTGACGATCAATCGGGGCATCCTGCCTCGAGCCCGGTCCGGACTCACCGGATTTTCAGGACGATTTTGCCGAAATGCCGGTCCTCTTCCATCATCCGGTGCGCGTCCTGCACCTGCTCGATGGGGAAGACCTTTTCGATGATCGGCACGATCCGCCGGTCGGCGAAGGCGGGCAGGGCCCGTTCGGTGAACATGCGCACGATCTCGCCCTTTTCCGGCACCGGCCGCGAACGCAGCACCGAGCCGATGATCTCCTGGCGCTTGACCATCATCAACGCCAGATTCAGTTCCGCCTTGATGCCGCTGATGACGCCGATGATCACCAGCCGGCCGGCGTAGGCGAGCGAATCCATGTTCGGCTTCAGATACTTGGCGCCGACATGATCGAGAATGACGTCGACGCCCTTCTTGCCGGTGTTGGCGGCGGTCCACTCCTTGACGATTTCCGAAAAGTCGGGCGTGGTGGTGAAGTCGATGGTCAGATCGACACCCAGCTCCTTCACCTTGGCTTCCTTGTCCGGATGGGTGGTGACGATCAGCCGGCTGGCGGGGGTCAGGGCCTTGGCCAGCTGGATGGCGGCCGTGTTGACGCCCCCGCCGCCGCCGTGAAAGATGGCCGTTTCCCCGTCCTTGAAGCGGCCGAGGACGAAGACGTTGTGAAAGGCGGTGATGTACGATTCGCAGACGCAGGCCGCCTCTTCGAAGCTCATGCTGTCCGGAACGGGAATCAGGTGACAGCCGTAGGCGACGGCGTATTCGGCGTAACCGCCGCCGCCGACCAGGGACATCACCCGGTCGCCGACTTTCCAGCCGGTTACCTCGCTGCCGACTTCCTCGATGGTGCCGGCCACTTCGAGACCGAGGATCTCCGAATCGCCGGGAGGCGGCGGATATTTTCCTTCCCGCTGTACCAGGTCGGGACGACTGATCGAACTGGCATGGACCTTGACCAGGACCTGGTCGGGCTTGGGAACCGGTTTTTCGGCCTCGCCGACGCGCAGTACCTCGACGCCGCCGAAACCGTCCATCAGAACTGCTTTCATCTCTCTCCTCCTCTTGTCGAAAACGGTAAACGGGATGTGGTCCGATTATAGGGGTTTGTCCGGTCGTTGCAAGTCTTACCGCCGCCGGTGGCAAAAGAGCGGTTTGCGCCCATGCGCGCCTGTATCCAATGACGTTTTGCAATGCCCTGCTATGCTTGTTGACAGGCCGGTGAGGGCCGGAAAGGAGATGATCATGGTGAAACGATGGCGCTGTACGGTTTGCGGCTATATCCACGAAGGGACGGAACCGCCGGCCGTCTGTCCGGCCTGCGGAGCCGATTGTTCCCGGTTCGAAGTGGTTCGCGAGGATGAACCGGCGTTTCGTGGGCCGGGGCCTTCGGTGGCCGACCACCTGCATCCGATCCTCGCCCATTTTCCCAACGGCCTGATGCCGACGACCATCTTCCTGCTGGCGGTCTCGTGGCTGTTTTCCCGCCCTGCGCTCGAAGAGGCGGTGGTCTGGATGGTCGGTCTGGTCACCTGTGTCGTGCCTCTGAACCTGCTGACCGGCATTCGCGACTGGAGGCGCTACCATGGCGGGATCAAGGCGTCGATTTTTCGCAAAAAGATCGCCTTGGGCATCGCTTTGGGCCTGATGGGAGTGGTGGCGCTGGCCCTGCGCCTGCTGGGCGGGTATGGTCTGCGGCCCCTGTATCTGACGCTGCTGTTCGGGATGCTTGCCGCCAGCGTCGCGCTCGGATATCTTGGTGGCCAGCTCATGTTCGTCGCGATTGACAAGAGCGATCCACATTGATGGAAGGAGCTGGTGGTTTTCATGGCTACAGGCAAGGATCGTCCGGAGAAGGGAGCCATCGTGCAGCGTGACCGCACGACCTACGGCATCGCTCCGCACACGCCGGCCGGCATCGTGACGCCGGAGGTGCTGCGGCGCATCGCCGATGTCGCCGAAAAGTACCAGGTCGGTCAGATCAAGCTGACCAGCGCCCAGCGCATTGCCCTGCTCGGGCTGCCGGAGGAAGAACTGGATGCGGTCTGGGCGGATCTCGGCATTAAGCCGGGGGCGCCGCTGGGGCTCTGTGTCCGTTCGGTCAAGATCTGTCCCGGCAACGACTGGTGCAAGCGCGGGCAGCAGGATTCGGTCCGGCTGGGGCTCGAGGTCGACCGGCGCTATCACGGCCGGCAACTGCCATGGAAGTTCAAGATGGGGGTTTCGGGCTGCGCCAACGACTGCGCCGAGGTCTGCCTCAAGGATCTGGGCCTGATCGGCACCGCCCGGGGCTGGCATCTGATGATCGGCGGCAACGGCGGTGCGGCGCCCCGTCTGGCCCGGCGGCTGATCGAGCATGTTCCCGGCGAGGAAGAGGCGCTGGCCATGCTGGAGCGCCTGGTCTCCTGGTTCGCGAAGCAGAATCGCAAGTGCCGGCTGGGCAAGTTGCTCGACGAGGTCGGCGAAGAGACCTTGCGCCGGGTGGCGCTGGGCGAGGAGTGATCAGGAAGCCGTCCCCGGTTTTCTTTCGTCCTGAATCAGTGAGTTCATGCCGGATGGAGAGTGCAAGTGCCTGGCCTGAATGGGTTTTCAAAAAATCTCAGGTGCACCCACAGGTCCACCGGTGATTTCTGGGAAATGCAGGCAGGTCAATGACTTGTGCTATCCGTTGGTGATGAGTTCACTGATTCAGGCCGTCTTTTCCGGTTCGAGAACCAGGCGGTAGCCGCGGCCGCGGACGGTGAGAAAATGTCTCGGCCGGGCCGGGTCCGGCTCGAAATAGCGTCGCAGCCGGACGATGAAGTTGTCGAGGGTCCGGGTCGCCGTTTCCGGCCGCATCCCCCAGGCTTCCTTCAGCAGCAGTGTCCGGTCGACTACCTCGCCGGCCCGTTCGGCAAGCACCCGCAGAAGCTTCAGTTCCTGTTCGGTCAGGGTCAGCTCGCCCCTGGCCGTCGTCGCGGTCCCCTGCCGCAGGTCGATCCGGTTGTCGCCGAAGACCAGCTCGCTCACTGTTTTCGCCTGGTACCATTCCGCCCGTTTCAGCATGCCCCGCACCCGCAGCAGGAACTCGTCGAGGGAAAAGGGCTTGATCAGGTAGTCGTCGGCGCCGAGGGCGAGTCCCTTGACCCGGTCGCGTTCCTCGGCCCGGGCCGAAAGGATCAGCACCGGCAGCCGCGGATTGCCGGTGCGCAGCCGGCGGCAGACCTCGTAGCCGGAGATGCCCGGCAGCATCAGGTCGAGGACCAGCAGGCTGACCTGCTCTCGCTGCAGCAGTTCGAGCCCCTCTTCCCCGCTCTGTGCCCACAGCACCCGGTACCCTTCGGCCTCCAGGTTGAAGATCAGGCCTTCGGCGATATGTTGTTCGTCCTCGATCAGCAGAATCGTCGGTGTACTCATCCCATCTCCTCGCCGGACGGAACCGGGCCTTTCCAGGCCGGCAGCAGCACATGGGCCGTCGTTCCCTTGCCGGGCCCCGGACTTTCGAGCCAGACCTTCCCCTTGTGCATGCGGACGATCGCCCGGACGATGAACAGCCCCAGCCCGGAGCCCCGGATGGTCTTGCCGGTCCCCTGGACCCGGTAGAACATCTTGAAGACCTTGCGCAGCTCGTCTCTGGCCAGCCCGCAGCCGTTGTCCCGAAAAGCGAAATGCAGGCGCGTGCCTTCCCGTTTCAGGCTGACGTGCAGCTGTGGGGTGCCTTCGCTGTAGAGCAGGGCATTTTCCAGCAGGTTGCGAAAGACGGTGCGCATCGACTCGGCCTCGAAGTGGGCGTGGAGATCGGGCTCGATGTCGAGGGTCATGTGACCTGCTCTGGGCAGGGCGTACATGATGTCCTTGAAGTAGGACTCGGTCAGGGCGGAGAAATTACCCGGCTTCAGCGCCAGTTTCAGCCCCTTGTGCTCCAGGCGGTTGACCGTCAGCAGGTTGCTGGTCAGGATGTCGAGCCGCTTGACGTCGGCCTGCATGGTGTCGAGAAAGGTCGCCAGACGCTCCGGGTCGACCCGGTGGCGGCGCAGGGTTTCGATGTGCAGCTGCAGCGAGGATAGGGGGGACTTCAGTTCGTGGGTGACCTGGGCGATGAAATTGCGCTGGGCGCGGTTGAGCGCGATCTGCCGGCGCCAGTAGATGAAGATGACGTAGGCGGCGGCGAGGATGGCCACCAGCAGCAGAATTCCCTCGACCAGGATGACCCAGTCGATCTGGCTGCCGGCCAGTTCAGGGCTGTAACGTTCCGCCAGCTCTCTGAGCTGCTGGTGGCGGCCCATGAACCAGTTGATCCAGCCGAGCAGGACCAGCACCCACAGGATCTGCAGGCCGACGAAGGCGAAAACGGGGTTGAAGAGACCGCGCAGCAGTTTCATGCGGTTTTTCTAGCATTCTGGAGCGAATCCGGCAAGTTTTACAGAAGTTTGACAGAAGGAAACCCGCCGCTTTGCTACCTTAAAAAAGGTTGAAACAAGCATTGACCCGGAGGTGATCCATGGTGCCAACCTTGAAAATCGGACGACACGAAGTTCCTTTTCCCCTGATTCAGGGCGGTATGGGGGTCCGCGTGTCCGGTGCCAGCCTCGCCGGCCATGTCGCTCGTTGCGGAGGCATAGGGTTGGTCGCTTCGGCGGGCATCGGTCTGGGCAGCCGTTTTTTCGAAGGAAACAACTATTTTGTCGCCGAGCCGCTGGCCATGAAGGAGGAGATCCGCAAGGCCTACGAGATCGCGCCCGACGGCGTGATCGGGGTCAACTGCATGGTCGCCGCCAGCGACTACGACGTGCTGGTGCGTTCGGCCTGCGAGGCCGGGGCCAAGCTGATCGTCAGCGGCGCCGGACTGCCGCTGAATCTGCCCGGACTGACCGAGGACTTTCCCGAAGTCGCCCTGGTGCCGATCGTTTCCTCGGTCAAGGCGGCGGAACTGATCTGCCGCAAATGGCAGCGGGGCTTCAATCGCCTGCCGGACGCCATCGTGGTCGAGGATCCGGAAACGGCGGGCGGGCATCTCGGTGCCCGGCCGGAGGATATCGGCGCCGGCACCTACGACCAGATGGCCACGGTGCGCGGCGTCAAGCGGATGCTGACCGAGAAGTTCGCGCTCGACATTCCGGTCATTACCGCCGGCGGCATCTGGGATCGCTCGGATCTGCTGCAGGCGCTGGAGGCGGGAGCCGACGGTGTGCAGATGGGAACCCGCTTCGTCACCACCGAGGAATGCGACGCCTCGCCGGCCTTCAAGCAGGCCTACATCGACTGCCGGCCGGAGGATATCGGCCTGATCATGTCGCCCGCCGGGTTGCCGGGGCGGGCCCTGAAAGCCAACGTTCCGGCGCTCGAAGAGCGCGAGAGACGTCTAGGTACGAGCTGCCCCATGGGATGTCTGCGCAAGTGCAGCTACCAGGCGTCACGGGAGCGGTTCTGCATTATCAGTGCCCTTGACCGGGCCCAGCGCGGCGACACAGAGACCGGCCTGGTCTTCTGCGGCAGCAACGCCTGGCGGGCCAGCCGCATCGAGACGGTGCAGGAGATTTTCAACGATCTGTTCGCTCTGCAAAGCGAAGAGGTGGTGAATCAGTAGTCGCCGGGTTCTTCTCCGGGATGTCGATCTGAAAAGCCCCGCCGGCAGCAGCCGGCGGGGCTTTTTTACATGGACAGTTCGATATCCTGCTAGAACTTGATCCTGTTGTAGGGCGACGCGGCCGAGGCGATCAGGGCCTCCTCCAGGGTGTGAATCCCCCTGGCTTCGAGCAGGGGAATGAGCCGGACCAGGACTTCGGCGGTGACCAGGGCGTCTCCGAGGGCGGTGTGGCGGCCGACGATCGGAATGTCGAGGCGTCGAGCGATGTCGTCCAGGTTGTGGTTCTCCTGGTTGGGGTGCACCACCCAGGAGAGCAGCAGCGTGTCGAGGACCGGATGGTCGAACCTGAGGCCGGTCAGCTCTTCCTTCATCTGCAGAAAGCGCATGTCGAAGGCGGCGTTGTGGGCCACCAGCACCGAGCCTTCGCAGAAATGGTGGAAATTGGGCAGCACCTTGTCGATGGTCGGCTGGCCGCGCAGCATTTCCGGCTGAATGTGGTGGATGGCGACCGATTCGGGCGGCACGTGGCGCTGCGGATCGACCAGCTGGTCGATGGTTTCGTCGTAAAGGATGCGGGTGCCTATCACCCGCACGCCGCCGATCTGGATGATTTCGTCCCCCTTCGACGGATTGAGGCCGGTGGTTTCGGTATCGAAGACGACATAGGTCAGGTTGCGCAGCGCCACCTGGCCGAGCTCTTCCCAGCCGTGGCGCTGAAAGAGGTTGAATTCGTAGTAGACCGGTCGGTGTTCCGGCCCCTCCAGGGTTTCGAACCGCTCCTCCGGTTCGCCCCGGCGCAGGCTGATGTCGATCCCTTCGCACAGGTTGTCGGCGTTGAGCCGGGGGGTGATCTGCCCGTCCCATTTCTGTACCAGGTCGAGGACCGAGATCAGCTGGTCGCGGGCGTCGCGGATCAGCGGCCGCCGCTGCCAGCGATGGAGCTCTTTCAGTTCGAGGGCGCAGCCTTTCCAGTGGATGGCCAGAACGGCCCTGTTGTCACCCCGCCCCTTCAGTTCGAGAGCGATCTCCGCCAGTCCCTGCTGTTCGGCGAGGCGGTTGGCCAGCTGGCCGATCCCCTGCAGCAGGCTGTAGCTGTCGGTCTTGAGCCAGATCTCCTGCTCCGCCTGCATGGCAACGGGACGGCGTAACTGCCGGCGCAGGTGGCGTTTCAGCAGCTCCAGTAGGTCGGAGGCAAGAATGTCGTCAGTGCGGCTGCGGCTGCTCAGGTGGCGTGCGTAGGCGCTGCGGGCATGTTTCAGCTGTTCCTCCAGCGCCTGCGAGGCGCGGTCGATCACCTGGCGCAGCTCGAACAGCTGTCCGGCGTCGAGGTTCGGTCGGGACAGGATGGTGGAAATGGCCTGCCTGATTTCGTCGGTGGAAAAGCGCATCGCTTCGGTCAGGGTGCGGAAGACCATGTCCCGTTCGAGTTCGGCCTCGAGCTGGCTGGTCATGTCCTCCAGGGCCAGAACGAAGCCGGTCATGTGGCGATCGCCGTTGCCGTTGGCGAAAACCGGCGCCATGTTCACCCGCAGGCTCAGGTTTTCCCGGACTGTCATGATGAAGTTGGTCTTCGGGCTTTTCTGGCCGTTGCGTGCGGCATGGTGCAGCACGTCCAGGGCGTGCAGGATCGGTTCCCGTTCCAGCACCGAAAAGACCGAGCGGCCCAGGCCGACCAGCTTTCCCGGCTGTTGCAGCAGGTCCTGGGCCCGGGCGTTGTAGAGCAGGATCTGGCCGTCGGTGTTGCAGACCAGCACGCCGTTGGGCAGTTCCGACATCAGGGCCGCCAGGCGGTTGCGCTCGGCCTGCAACTCGGCCCGGGCCTTGTCGACCTCGGCGCGCACTTCCTGCTGCAGTTTCTGGTACGCGTCGGCGGTTTCGTTGATGACCTCGATCAGCTTGACCACTTCCCGCGCCCCCTTCGGCTTGATGCGGTAGTTCGGGTTGGCGACCGAGATCAGCTTGGTCTCCTCGCTCAGCTGCAGGATCGGAATGATGTAGTGCCTGAAAAGCAGGCTGACCAGCGAGCCGATGATCAGGCAGAGGATGATCGCTCCCATCAGGGGGTAGGGGAAGAGTTTCCTGGCGAACTTCTCGACCAGGGCCTGTTCTTCGGGGCTGAGGGCGAACCAGGAGGCGGTGAAGCTGGCGAAGATGACCAGAAAGAGAAGGAAGATGATGGCCAGCAGAAAAACCCAGTACTTGGTTGTCGGCTTGATGGTAGATGTGTCCATTCCGTTCCTCGGCACCGCGGGATGAGCCGGACTGCGACCCGGACCCGGGAGGATGTGCAACGCCCGGTTCGGGCAAAACAGTGTTTGCCAATATACACCGGGCGGGGAGGGTTTGACAACGGCTGCCGGCGGTGAAAGGAGCTTGTTTCTTGTCTGGTTTCGCCCCCTGGTGTAATATGAAAATTCATGTCTTGCGACCAGGACGACAAAGGAGATTTCATGGCGGACCAGGACGAAAAATTCATTCCCAAGTGGATCGCCTGGGAGACGACCCAGCGCTGCAACCTGAACTGCGTACACTGCCGCTGCTCTTCCGACATGAATGCGGCGGCCGGCGACTTCAACACCGAAGAGGCCTTCAAGCTGATCGATGATATCTGCGAGGTCTCCAAACCGGTGCTGGTTCTTTCCGGCGGTGAGCCCCTGTTGCGGGACGATATCTTCGACATCGCCCGCTACGGCACCGAAAAGGGACTGCGGATGTGCATGGCGACCAACGGCACCCTGATCACCGATGAGGTCTGCCGGCAGATGAAGGAGGCCGACATCAAGATGGTCTCCCTCTCCCTCGACGGTTCGACCGCCGAGGTGCACGACAATTTCCGCAACTGCGAGGGGGCCTTTGAGGGGACGGTGCGCGGTGCCGAAATTCTGAAGCGCAACGGCATCAAGTTCCTGATCAACTCCTCCTTCACCAAGCGCAACCAGCACGACATCGGCAACACCTTCCGGCTGGCCAAGAGTCTTGGTGCCACCGCCTGGTACATGTTCATGATCGTGCCGACCGGACGCGGCGAAGAGATCATGAACGAGTTGATCTCCAAGGAGGACTACGAAGAGATTCTCAAGTGGCACTACGAGCAGGAAAAACATGAGGACGAAATTCTCATGCGGCCGACCTGCGCTCCACACTACTACCGGATCGTACCGCAGATGGCCAAAGCGGAAGGGGTCGATTTCAAGCGCCGCAGCCTGACCTTTTCCACCGGCGGCGGCAAGGGCTGCATCGCCGCCCAGACCATCTGCCTGATCGACTGTTTCGGCAATCTGAAGCCCTGCTCCTACTTCCACTCGTCGGTCGGCAACGTCAAGCAGATTCCGTTCAAGGAACTCTGGTTCAACGCCAAGACCTTCAAGGATTTGCGTGATTTCAAGGCCTACAAGGGCAAGTGCGGCGAGTGCGAATTCATCAACATCTGCGGCGGCTGCCGCGCCCGGGCCGACGCGGTCTACGGCGACTACATGGCCGAAGAACCCTTCTGCAACTACATTCCGGCCCGCACCCGCAAACGGCTGCAGCAGGAAGCGGCGGAATAGACCTGAATGTTTGCCACAGAGCCACGGAGGTCACGGAGAAGGCCGGTCTGGCCAGCTCCTGACTCCGTGCTCTCTGTGTCTCCGTGGTGAAAACGATTTTCCGATATCCCAACCAGGAGGCAATCACCGATGTCCCAGGACTACACCTTTCTCAAGGCCTGCCGCGGCGAGCGGACCGACTACACCCCGGTCTGGCTGATGCGCCAGGCCGGCCGTTATCTGCCGCAGTACATGGAGGTCCGTCGCAAGGTCAGCTTTCTCGAGCTGTGCAAGACGCCGGAGCTGGCGGCCGAGGTGACCATCCAGCCGATCGACTATCTGAACGCCGACGCGGCGATTCTCTTTTCCGACATCCTGACCCCGGTCGAGCCGATGGGACTGAAGCTCGATTTCGTCCCCGGGCCGGTGTTCGAAAATCCGGTGCGCACCGCAGCCGACATCGAGGCGCTGCGGATTCCGCAGGTGGAGGAGGATGTGCCCTATGTCTATGAAACCATCCGCATCCTGCGCCGCGAACTGGACGGCCGGGTGCCGCTGATCGGTTTCGGCGGGGCGCCCTTCACTCTGGCCTGCTACATGGTCGAGGGGAAGGGGAGCAAGGATTTTGCCCAGATCAAGCGGATGATGTACGGCGCACCCGAGCTCTACGCGGCGCTGATGGAGAAGGTGACCGAAATGGACCGGCTCTACCTGAACGCCCAGGTCGCCGCCGGCGCTCAGGCGATCCAGATCTTCGACACCTGGGGCGGAATCGTCTCCCCGCTCGACTACGAGAAGTTCATCCTGCCCTACACCAGAAAACTGATTGCCGGTCTTGACAAGAGCGTGCCGATCATCCACTTCGTCAAGGGCGCCGGCACCATGCTCGACAAGGTGAAGCTGGCCGGCTCCGACGTGGTCGGCCTCGACTGGCATGTCAATCTGGGCGCCGCGCGCGACATTCTCGGTGCCGATGTCGCCGTGCAGGGCAACCTCGACCCGACCGTGCTCTACGCGCCGAAGGAGCATATCCGCACCGAGGTGAAGCGGATTCTGGACGAGAACGCCGGCCGCCCCGGGCATATCTTCAACCTCGGGCACGGGATCCTGCCGACGGTCGCCCCGGAACACGCGAAGTACATGGTCGAGTGCGTGCATGAACTGAGCGGCAAGTAGGGGGGCTTCGCCAGGAGCTCTGTGACTGCGTTACGCTCGGTCAGGCCCACTCGACGTATCTGCCCGATACGCCTCGCGGCCCTGACCTCGCAAGCCTTGCCGCAAAGCCCCTGGCTGTGCCCTGAACCGGGAGCGGGGCTCTTGACCACCGCATTCTCCGTGCCTCCGTGGTGAATGAATGATGTCTGACCGACTCGGACTGGTACTGCTCAACATGGGAGGGCCCGACTCGCTGGAAGCGGTCGAGCCCTTTCTCTACAACCTGTTCAGCGACCGGGAGCTGATCCGGCTGCCGGGCGGGGCGCTGCTGCAGAAACCCTTCGCCCGGCTGATTTCCCGTTTTCGCGCCCGCCATGTCCGGCAGCTCTACGACGACATCGGTGGTGCATCGCCGCTGCGCGAGTGGACCGAAAGGCAGGCGGCCGGCATTGCCGCCAGGCTGGGGGAGCAGGTCCGCCCCTTTGTTGCCATGCGCTACTGGCATCCTTTCGCCGACGAAGCGCTGGAGCGCATGAAGACGGAGGGCATCGACCGGGCGGTGGTTCTTTCCATGTATCCGCACTATACCGGCGCCACCACCGGCAGCAGCATCAACGATTTTCGCCGCCGGGCGGCGGTCGTCCATCCCCAACTCGAGTATTCGCTGATCGAGCAGTGGTACGACTGGCCGGGTTATCTCGACGCCCTGGCGGCACGGGTGACCGCCGGACTCGAACAGTTCCACGAACTGCTCCGCGACCAGGTGCGCATCCTCTTCTCCGCCCATGCCCTGCCGCAGAAATTCATCGACCGCGGCGATCCCTACCTGCGGCATGTGACCGCGACCGTCGAGGGGGTCATGCAGCGGGTCGGCCATCCGCACTGGACCATCGCCTTCCAGAGTCGCAGCGGCCCGGTGCGCTGGATGGAGCCCGACACCGTCGAGGTGATCAGGGACTACGGCCGCCAGGGGGTGGAGAGCCTGCTGGTGGTGCCCATCTCCTTTGTCTCCGACCATATCGAAACCCTGCACGAAATCGACATCCAGTACCGCAACCTGGCCTTCGAGCACGGCATTCGCCATTTCCACCGGGCGCCATCCCTCAACGACGGCGACGATTTCCTGCAGGCCATGGCCGGGCTGGTTCGCCGACATCTGGAGGCCTGGCCATGAAGACCTGTGCCGTCTGCGGCGAGCGCTTTCACGAAACCGCCGAGGCAACAGACCCGGCCGCCGAGATGGGCGCCTTTCTGGCCCGGGAAGTCTATGCCGATGCCGGCCGGCTCTGTCTGAAGTGCCTTGCCAACCGCGGCCGGCTGGCGCTGATGTACATGCGCGAGTTCGACTGAGTTCCCGCTGCGCCCCTGTTGCACCCCTTCAGGTCTCTGTTAAGCTGTTGACATCACCCTGAATCAGCGAGTTCATCATCGGCGGATAGCACAAGTCATCGACCTGCCTGAACTTTCCAAAAATCACCGGCGAACCTGCGAGAACGCCTCAGATTTTTGAAAAGCTCATTCAAACCAAGTCATTGCACTCTCCATCCGGCATGAACTCCCTGATTCAGGGTCTCGGGAAAACAGGACGTTTGTCGACAGAGAGGTTTTTCATGTCTCCCCAGTCCCCAGCCGAAGACCTGGTGGTCTTTCTCGACTCGGTCATGGTGGCCAAGCTGCTGCTGGCTTCGCTGGCCGGTGGTCTGGTCGGATTCGAGCGGGAGCGGCACGGTCGTCCGGCCGGCCTGCGTACCCACCTGCTGGTGGCTCTCGCCGCCTGCCTGATGATGATCGTGTCCGAGGCCTTCTTTCTCAAGTACGAGGTGCTGTCAGCCGATTCGGTGGTCCGGCTCGACCCGGCGCGCATCGCCGCCCAGATCGTGACCGGCATCGGTTTTCTCGGTGCCGGGGTCATCCTCAAGGAGGGGGTGAACGTTCGCGGTCTGACCACGGCCGCTTCCCTGTGGGTGGTCGCCGGGCTGGGGATGGCTTTCGGCGCCGGGCTTTTCGCTGTCGGCGCCCTGGCGACGGTGCTCGCCCTGATCAGCCTGGTCTGGCTGAAGCGGCTCGATCCGATGCTGAAGAAGGACCGCTACACGAACTTCAAGGTTACGGGCCGGTACCGGGAGCAGCTGGTCGACGAGGTGGAGAAGATGATCGTCGACCGCGGGCTGCGTATCGTCGACGCGCGGATGACCATTAATCGGATGGGCGGCGAGATCGTTCTCGAATACGTGATCACCAACCACCGCCGCCGCATCGGCCGGGAGCTGACGGCGAGCATCTTGCAGTTGGAGGGAGTGGAGCGGATCAGCTACCGTTGATTCCTCAGGCCACTGAAAAAGGTTCGTCTGTAGCGTTTCCTCATTTCCCGGTGCTCGACGCACGAGGTGAAGTACGCCGCATGATTCGACATTCCGGATGCCTTGCATCCGAAGTTTTTCCGGTATGCCCGGGTTGTCAGCAATCCGAACGATCCGTTACAGGCCGGTCTCTCTCAGCTTTTCGAGCAGTTCCTGCTGCTGCGGGGTGAGACTGGCCGGAACCTCGACACGGATGACAGCGTAGAGATCGCCGCTGTCGCCGTTGCGTCCATTGACGCCGAAGCCCTTCAGGCGCACCTTGGTGCCGCTGCGGGTCCCGGGCTTGATCTTGACCCGCCTGGTTCCCGACAGGGTCGGTATGTCGACGCTGGTTCCGAGGCAGATGCCGCTGAAAGGAACGTAAACGTCGACATAGAGATCCCTGCCCTGGCGGGTAAAGACCGGGTCCGGCTCGATGTGGATGTCGAGCAGCAGGTCGCCGCGCGGGCCGCCGCCGGGGCTGTGGCCGCCGCGTCCGGCGACGCGCAGGCGTTGCCCTTCCTCGACACCGGGGGGAATTCGCACCTGGACCTCCTCGGTCCCCTGGTCGCCGCGAAAGCGGACCCGCCGCTCGCCCCCTTCCACGGCCATGCGGAAGGGGATGTCCAGCTTCAGCACATAGTCCTGCCCGCGCACCACCTGGCGCCCGCCGCCGTGAAAGAAGCTTCCCTGACGGTCGCCGAACAGGCTGCCGAAAATGTCCTCGATGCCGCCGCCGAAGCCGAATTCGCGGAAAATCTCGTTGAAATCGGTGCCGCGGAATATGTCCTCTTGGCTGAAGCGCTGGTGAAAGGCGGCGTCGCCGAACTGGTCGTACTGCCGTTTCTTTTCCGGGTCGGACAGCACGGCGTAGGCCTCCGAAATCTCCTTGAACCGCTCTTCGGCCTTCTTGTCGCCGGGGTTCTTGTCCGGGTGGTATTTGACGGCCAGCTTGCGATAGGCCTTCTTTATTTCGTCGGCGCTGGCATTCTTGTCCAGCCCGAGAGCCGCGTAATAGTCTTTGGCCATGAATGAACGAATCTCCTGATGTTGTCAAAAACGGCGAATCCGTCGCCGCGCAGTGTGCGTGAATCGGGAACAGAAAAAATATAGGTAGCCGCAATGGCGGCGTCAAGGCGGCACCGGCGGTTTGCCCTTGACGAAAAGGCGGTTTTTCGGGTAGTTGTCATGTGCTGATCGTTATTGAATTAAGATGGGCCGTCCCCGAGACGGTGGATTGCCATGTATCGTTTCAGGAGCTTTTCCCTTCCCGAAGAGGATTTTCGCCCTCTGTTCGCCGGGCAGGCCGAGAGGTCAGGTGCTGAATTCGTCCCCGGCCTGCCGGTGACCGTCGTCGAGGCTTCCCCGAAGGTCGAGGTGCTGACCGGCGACAGGTCGTTCGGTGCTTTCGCCCGGCCGGTTTGCGGTTGTTCGCCACGCAGTAAATAAACACCGTCACCCGTTCACAATCTTCCCTCGAGACGCCAGGGGCGGCACCAGGAAACCCCGAACCTCACCGCAGGCACGAAGAAAACAGAGAAAACGTCCGGGAGTCTGGACCCCTCGGGATTTTTCTTTTCCCTGTGGTCTCTGTGACTCCGTGGTGAAATTCTTGTTCGTTCTGTTGGCGGCCTTCGCGTTCCTGTTCCCCATGCCAACCACCACCGCCTTTTCAGTCGTGAAAGTGGCGGAAGACGGTTTCCGCCAGGTTGCGCGGCAGTCCGGGAACGGCCCGGAGTTCTTCCAGGGTCGCTGACCGGATCCCCTTCAGGCTGCCGAAATGTTTCAGCAGCAGTTTTCTGCGTGTCGGGCCGACGCCGGGGATGTTTTCCAGCGACGAACGCAGGGTGTGCTTTCGTCGCAGCTTGCGGTGATAGTCGATGGCGAAACGGTGCGCTTCGTCGCGCAGGCGCTGCAGCAGAAAGAGCACCGGCGACCCCTGCCGGAGGGTGACGGGGTTTTTCCGGCCGGGCAGAAAGAAGCGCTCTTCGCTGCGCTCCACCGCCTTGCCGCGTGCGTTGGCCACGACCCGGCTCTTGGCGATGCCGAGCACATCGATCCTCTGCCTCAGCCCAAGCTCGTCGAGGACATCGACCACGCCGGACAGCTGCCCCCTGCCGCCGTCGATCAGCAGCAGGTCGGGCAGGTCGTCTTCCCGCAGACCGCGCTGCAGCCGCCGCGACAGCACTTCACGCAGCGAGCCGAAATCGTCGGTGCCGCTCACGGATCGGATGCGGTAGCGCCGGTAGAGGGCGCGGGCCGGTTCGCCGTCGACGATGACGGCCATGCTGCCGACCGTCTCCGCCCCCTGAAAGGTCGAAATATCGAAACACTCGATTCGGCGCGGCAGCCGTTTCAGGTGCAGCTGCTGTTGCGTCTGCGCCAGCAGCCGCTGGTCCGCCGCCCGCCTGTCGGCGCGGTTTTTCGCCCGCTCTTCGGCGTTGCGCTCCGCCATGGCGACCAGTGCCGCCCGCTCCCCCCGCTGCGGAGCGGCGATCTCGACCCGCCGTCCCTTTCTCTCCTGCAGCCAGTCGCGCAGGGTTTCGCAGTCTTCGGGCAGAAAGGGGAGCAGGATCTGGTCCGGAATCAGCAGCTCGCGATTGTAGAACTGCCGCAGAAACGAGGCGAGCAGCTCCTCGCTGTCGAGCTGCCAGTCGAGGGTGAAGCCGCGCTGGCTGATCAGCTGCCCGTGGCGGTAGAAGAGAACCACCAGGTCGATCTGACCGCCGTCCCGGTAGAGGCCGAAGACATCCTGGTCGATGTCGCGGTTGCCGGCGACCTTCTGGCGTTCGATGGTGGTTTCGATGGCCCGGATCCGGTCCCTGAGCTTCGCCGCGTCCTCGAACCGCATCTCGGCACTGGCCTGCTGCATCTGCCGGCTCAGGTCGGCGACGATTTCCGCGCCGCGACCGTCGAGCAGGGCGAGGGCGCCCTCCACCAGGCGACGGTAGTCGGCCGGCGAGATCAGTCCGTGGCAGGGGGCCGAACATTGGCCGATCTGGTAGTAGAGACAGGGGCGGCCGCGTTGCCGGCAGCGTTCGAGCGGAGAGTGCCGCAGCGGAAAGATGCGATAGATCTGCTTCAGGGTCTGGCGGACGGCGCCGGCCGAGGCGTAGGGGCCGAAATAGCGGGCCCCGTCGCGCCTGATGCGGCGGGTGATCTCCAGGGTCGGGAACTCCTCGCGCAGGTCGATGCGCAGGGAGACATAGGTCTTGTCGTCGCGCAGGTTGATGTTGTAGCGCGGCCGGTGCCGCTTGATCAGGGTGTTTTCCAGGATCAGCGCTTCCTTGCCGGTATCGGTGACGATGGTGTCGATGTCTCGCACCCGGTCGACGAGAAAGCGGATGTGGTAGCGTCCGTCGCCGGCGGTGCTGAAGTAGCTGCGCAGGCGGTTGCGCAGGTTGTTGGCCTTGCCGATGTAGAGGATGGTGCCCTCGCCGTCCTTCATCAGATAGACGCCGGGGGCGTTCGGGTATCGGTCGGCTCTGAAGGTGAAAGGTTCGCTCATGTCGGAAACGGTTCTGGCCGTGGGATGGGTGTTTTTCGTTTGTTGTCCCGGTTGGTTAGGCTATAATACCGCAATCAGCGAGTTCATCACCGGCGGATAGTACAAGCCATTGGCCTGCCTGCATTTTCCAAAAATCGCCGGCGAACCTGCGGGTGCGCCTCAGATTTTTGGAAACCCGTTCAGGCCAGGCACATGCACTCTCCATCCGACATGAACTCACTGATTGAGGCATAGTAGCAGACTCCGGAGGTTCGTTTCATCCGGATTCGTCCCGTCTTTCAGGAGGAGATGCGCGTGAGGATACCTGGACTGACCGGCCTGCTGTCGCTCTTTCTGGTCCTGTCGGTGCAGGCGGCCGAGGTGCCGGTGCTGGAAAAGGTCGCCAGGGCCTATGCCAAGCGGCAGCCAGCCCTGGAAAATTACGTCGTCACCGTCGAGACCGACCGCATCCGGCAGACCATCGAGCAGATGACCGCGTCCCTCCCCGCCGATGTCCCGCGTCCTCCCGCCCCCGTCATCCGCAAATACTGGAAACGCAGCAGCGGCAAGTCGCTGATCCGGGCCGAGGGGGCGAACGTTTTTCCCCTGATGCGTCAGATGGCGCAGCGCTTTTCGCGCCAGTTCGCCCTTGAGCTGTTCGACTTTTTCCTTCCCGCCGGCCGTGGCGGTGACCGGGCCCGCTTCTTCGATGCGGCCGAGGTCAAGGTGGTGGAGAACGATCTGGCCGGGGTGCGGCTGCAGAGCGTGACCCTGCAGTTTGCGGAACCGGTCGATCTCGGCGGCGCCTTTTACGGCGACGGGTTCGGGTTGCCGCAGAAGGGGGTGCGTCGCCTGGTGATCGATGTCGACCCGGAGAAGGAGGTGGTCAAGCGGATCGAGATCACCACCGCCGACGATCGCATCCTGACCCTCGAGGCTCGTTATCGCGAGGTTTCGTCGGGCCTGCTGCCGGAAGAGCTGATGCTGACCTCCTTCGACGGCAGTCTCGACGCGCGTCTGGAGACCGTGTTCAAGCAGTTCGACGGCATCTGGCTGCCGGTACGCCAGACCCGGAGCATCCGCCGGGGCGAGCGGCAGGACGCGATGACCGTCTCCTTCGTCGATTACGAGGTCAACACCTCGTTCGCTCCTGAGGTGGAGAAGCTGCTGGCTCCCTGATCTCCGCCGGCGCTGTCCACGCTGCCATGTTGTCGGGAGGGTGTCTTGACTCTGCTGTGGAAGAACATCTTCGCCAGGAAACCCGAGGAGGACTCTCTCGCCGGTTTTCTCGGCACCATCCCCCTCTTTTCGGAACTGACCGGTCGCGATCTGCTGGCGCTGGAGTCGATCGTCCATGTGCGCGACTACGATGAGCACGAGACGGTTTTCGCCGAGGGCGATCCGGGATCGGGGCTCTACGTCATCCGCGTCGGCCGGGTGAAGATCTTCACCCGTGACAGCCGGGGCCGGGAGCATGAGCTGGCGGCTCTGGAAACCGGGGATTTTTTCGGCGAGACGACGCTGGTCAGTCCGGCCGTGCGCAGCGCCTCGGCCCGGACCATCGAAAAGGCGCAGCTGGTCGGCTTTTTTCGCGCCGACCTGCTCGATTGCCTGGAAAAGAACCCCCGTCTGGCGACCCGCATTCTGCTCGGACTGACCCGGGTGATGAGTGAGCGGTTGCATGTCGCCGACCGGGAGCTGAAACGTCTGCATAACGCCCTGCAGGAAGCCGCGGACGCGAAGGAGTGAACCGATGGCGGAGACGCCCACCCTGACCCGCGGCCACGTCCTGCTCTTCTTCCTGGTCATGACCGCCAGCATCGCCGCCGGTCTGGCCATCTACAGCTCGGCGTCGCGCATCACCGAGTTGCTGCATACGGCGACGACCGGCATCGTCCTGCCGATTCTGCTGGCCCTGGTCCTCAGCTTTCTGCTCGAGCCGCTGGTCCGCCTGTTCGAGCGGGGACCGCTCAATCGCACCGCCAGCATCTTTCTCGTCTTCTTTCTGGTCGCCCTGCTGATCTATCTGGCCATCCGCTGGCTCAGCCCGCACTGGGCCGACATGTGGTTTTCCCTGCGCACCGATCTGCCGCGCTACCTGGGGCGCGCCATCGCATTGCTGAAGGAGGCGCAGGCGAAGCTCCAGGAGGTGTTCCCCTACGTCGGGGGCATCGACCTGCCGTCCCGCGGCCGGATTCTGGCCGAGCGGCTCTTCGGAGAAATCCTGTCCCACACCACCGGCTCGGCGCTGAGACTGGGCGGCCTGATGGTGCTGGTGCCGCTGTTCACCTTCTTCTTTTTGCGCGACGGACAGAAGATCATCCGTTTTTCCGTCGGCCTGGCGCCGAACCGCTACTACGAGATGGCGCACGATCTGGCCTGGCTGATCAGCCGGCAGCTCAGTCATTTCGTCCGGGGGCGGGTGCTGGAGGCGGCCATCGTCGGCCTGGTGGTGGGGGTCGGCCTCTCTTTGACCGACATCCGCTACGCCCCCCTGCTGGCCATTTTCGCCGGCGTCACCAACCTGGTCCCCTATCTCGGCCCCCTGGTCGGCATGGTACCGGGGATTCTCATCGCCCTGGTCGATCTGGGGCTGGGCGGTCAGTTCTGGTGGATCGTTGCCACCTACGTTCTCATCGCGCAGGTGGTGGTGGACAATTTCATTCTCATTCCCATTCTCATCTCCCACGTCTCCAACCTGCATCCGCTCTGGGTCATCATCGCCATCATCATGGGGGGCAAGCTCTACGGCGTGCTCGGCATGATCATCGGCGTGCCGGTGGCCAGCATCATCAAGATCATCATCATCGAGATCCGCTACTACCGCCAGACCTTCGCCCTGCCGCTTTCCGACCTGGAATACTGACCCCAGAACCCGTGAGCTCATGCCGGGCAGAGAGTGTAAGCTCTTGGCCTGGATGAGCTTTTCAAAAATCGTAAGGTGCACCCATAGGTTTGCCGGCGATTTTGGGGGAGGCTCAGGCAGGTCAGTGACTTGCGTTATCTGCCGGTAATGGCTTTACGGATTCAGGGGATTCTTTCAGGCGGCTGAAAAAGGCTCGTCGGTGGTGTTGCCCTGTCGATGCCCTGGTTTTCATCGGCGGTCTTTTCTGCTAGGATGCGCCGCCGTTGCCGCCGCCGTCCGGGCGGCGGCCCAATTCCCGAGCAGGGCAGTAGATTCATGCGTCAGAAACCGACTGTGGCCGCGGACGTCCAGCGTCCGTCGACCTGGGTCCGGTACCGGGCCCGTTTGTGCCGGAGCTGTCAGGGAACCTGTTGCCGTCTGCCGGTCGAGGTGTCGGTCGGCGACCTGGTCAGGATGGGAGTGGTCGATGCCTTCGAGGCGGAGGAGCCGCCGCACCGGCTGGCGCGCAGGTTGGCGCGGCAGGGGATCATCGAGCATTACAGCCCCGGCCGGCAGCTCTTCACCCTGGCCCGGCTGGCGAACGAGGACTGCATCTACCTCGACCAGCGGAGCCGGCGCTGCACCATCTACGAACGACGGCCGGAAACCTGCCGGCAGCATCCTCACATCGGACCGCGACCGGGCTATTGCGCCTGGCGGCCTCGTTAGCGGCAGGCGAGGTCAGAGTTCGGCGCCGATGATGCTGGCCAGTTCCACCAGCAGTTCGGCGTCGGCCGTGCTGAAGTCGGGCAGCTCGTCCCCCTCGTCCCCCTTGCGTGAGATCTGGATGACGCCGCGGATGTCGCCGTCGGCCACCATCGGCACGCTGATGATCTTCTGGATCGGCTTGGGGCGCTCGGTGATGCCGTCCTTGAGACGGATCTTCTCGAAGAAGGAGGCGTGGTGGACCGAGGCGAAGGTGTTGTTGAGGAAGACCCGCCCTTCCCGGGCGGTGCGGGCCGCCAGCGAATCGAGGGAGGAATAGGGGATGAAGCCGACCTGCTTCAGCCGCAGCGGCCAGAGAAAGTGCAGCACCGTCTTGCGTTCGTCGAGCAGAAAGAGGGCGACTTCGTCGGTCGCTACGCCGAACCGGCGGCTGAGAACGGGGACCGCCTTTTCGACCTTGTCGTCGAGTTCGCTGCACGACCGCAGTTCCCGGCGCAGGCTGTTGCTGATCGCCTTTCCGTTTTCGCTGTCAGAACCCATGAATGCCTCCCGTGCCGTCTGGGACTGAATCCGTGAGCTTATCCCAGGCGGACAGCACAAGTCCTTGACCTGCCTGAACATCCCAAAAATCGCCGGCGAACCTGCGGGTGCGCCATTCGATTTTTGAAGACCTCATTCAGGCCAGGCACTTGCACTCTCCATCCGGCATAAACTCACGGTTCCAGGTGGAATGAAATTCGCGTAACAGTCTACAACGCTTCCGGGGGAAATGCCACGACCTCCGCGATATCGGTCCGGCCTGTCAGCAGCATCACCAGACGATCGACGCCCAGGGCGATGCCGGCGGCCCGGTCGAGGTGTTCCAGTTCGGCGAGAAAGCGTTCGGCCGAAGGGACCGCGGGTTTGCCCGCCGCCCGGCGCGCACGCTCCTCGGCCTCGAAGCGCCGCCGCTGCTCGTCCGGGTCGGTCAGCTCGGAGAAGCCGTTGGCCAGCTCCATGCCGGCGATATAGAGTTCGAAACGCTCGGCGACATCGGGCTGCCCCGGTTTTCTCCGCGCCAGCGCCGCCAGCGGCAGGGGGTAGTCACAGAGCAGGGTCGGTCGCGGCCGCCCGAGGGCCGGTTCGACCCGTTCGCTCAGCAGTTCCTCGAAGCGGTCGTCGGCCAGGGCCCGCTCCACCGCCATGCCGGCGTGCCGGCGGAAGGCCTCGGCGACGGTCAGCACCTCCCAGGGCGGCGACAGGTCGATGGTCTCGCCCTGCCAGGTCAGCCGGCCCTCCGGCGCCAGCGCCGCCAGCAGCCGCTGGCAGTCGGTCATCAGCGTTTGGTAGTCCGTGTCGCTGCGGTACCATTCGAGCAGGGTGAATTCGGGCAGGTGCAGCCGGCCGCGCTCTCCTTTGCGCCAGCACTGGCAGATCTGGAAGATTTTCGCGTAGCCGGCCGCCAGCAGCCGTTTCATGCACAGCTCGGGTGAGGTGTGCAGGTACCAGTCACCGGCCTCTTCCGGGTCGATGTGGCATTCCGGTGCGTTGCCCGGAATCCGGTGGGCGGTGGTGACCTCGACGAAGCCGTCAGCAACGAAAAAGGCCCGGATTCTCTGCAGGATCCGGGCCCTCTGTTCCAGAACCGGCCGTTTGCGGGCCAGTTGCCAGTTCAGATCCATGTCGGGTGTTATTCCTTGACCCGGGTGACGTACTCGCCGGTGCGGGTGTCGATCTGGATCAGGGTGCCCTCCTCGACGAACGAGGGGACCTGCAGGGTGTAGCCGGTTTCCACGGTCGCCGGCTTGCTGTTGCCGGCGGCGGTGTCGCCCTTGACCCAGGGCTCGGCCTTGGTGACGCGCAGGTTGACGAAGTTGGGCAGGGTGACGCCGATGCCCCGCTCGCCGAACATCAGCACCTTGACCTCCATGTTGTCGATGAGAAAGTATTTGTCGTCGCCGAGGACGTCTTCCGGAATGGTGACCTGCTCGTAGGTCCGCTGGTCCATGAAGACGTAGCCGGTTTCGTCCTGGTAGAGGTACTGCATGTCGCGCTCCTCGAGGCTGGCCGGCTCGAAGCTTTCGCCGGAGCGGTAGGTGCGGTCGAACAGGGCGCCGGTCAGCATGTTGCGCAGCTTGCACTTGTAGAGGGCCTGCCCTTTGCCCGGCTTGGTGAAATCGAACTGGACGATGACATGCGGCTCGCCGTCGATGAGCAGCTTCAGCCCCTTTTTCAGATCGGAACATGTGTACATGGTTCAGACTCCTGGTATCGGTGTCGCGCCCGAAGCGCCGATTTTCGAAAAACCACATTTAAACACAGACTTGCGACCTTTGTCACGGAAAACCTTTGGCCGCCGCCGACGGCTGTGCTATAAGGCGGCCAGATTTCTGTGACAAGGAGCCGCAAGCATGTACACGACAGCCGATTTCAAGCGCGGGCTGGTCATCCTGCTCGACGGTGCGCCCTGTGCGCTGCTCGACGTCAGCCAGCACACTCCCACCGCCCGGGGCGCCAACACCCTGGTGAAGACCAAGTACCGCAACCTGCTCACCGGCCAGGTGCTGGAAAAGACCTTCAAGGCCGGGGAGAAGGTGGAGGAAGCCGACTTCGAAAAGCGCAAGGGACAGTTTCTCTACGCCTCTTCCGACGAGGAAGGAACCTTCATGGACCTGGAGAGCTACGACCAGTACGAGCTGGGGCCCGAGATCTACGGACCGGTCAAGGGCTATCTGCTGGAGGGGATGGAGGTCGTGCTGGGGCTGTTTCAGGGGCAGGTGGTGTCGGTCGAACCGCCGATGACCGTCGAGCTGACCATCACCGAGACGCCGCCGGTGCTGAAGAACGCCACCGCCACCGCCCAGACCAAGGAAGCGACCCTGGAAACCGGCCTGGTGCTGCAGGTGCCGCCCTACCTGGAACCGGGCGACCGGATCAAGGTCGACACCCGCGAGGGCCGGTTCGTTTCGCGGGCGTGAAGGGCAGGAGTCAGGAGTCAGGAGGGGTTAATGAAGTGGTTTTCTCCTGAATCCTGTATTCTGACTCCTGTATTCCTGTTTTTCTACGAATTCAGATACACCACCCGGGCGCCGTCCGGCGCCCGCAGCACCAGCTCGTCCCCCCAGCTTTCGACATAGTCGTTGGTGACCGGCACCTTCCCCTTGCCGCCGGGCAGGTCGATGACGTATTGCGGAATGCCCATGCCGGTGATCCGGCCGCGCAGGGCCTGCACCAGCTCGCGGCCCTTCTCCACCCGCACCCGGAAATGACCGGTGCCGGCGGTCAGGTCCATCTGGTGCAGGTAATAGGGGCGGACGCCCATCTGCAGCAGGTTGCGGTTCAACTGCAGCAGGGTGTCGGCATCGTCGTTGACCCCGCGCAGCAGCACCGTCTGGTTGCCGAGAATCACCCCGGCGGCGGCGAGCCGGGCGCAGGCCTGCCAGCTCTGCTCGGTCAGCTCCCGCGGATGGTTGAAGTGGGTGTTGAGGTAGAGGGGCCGAAAGCGCTGCAGCATCCGGCACAGTTGCGGGGTGATCCGTTCCGGCAGTACCACGGGAATACGGCTGCCGATGCGGATGATCTCGACGTGCGGGATGCGTTTCAGCCGGTCGAGCACCTCTTCCAGCAGCCGGTCGCCGAGCAGCAGCGGATCGCCGCCGGAAAGGAGCACGTCCCGGATCTGCGGCCGGCCGGCGATGGCGTCGATGCCCCGCTGCAGTTCGCCGAAGCTGATGCCGTGTTCGCGCCGGCCGATGCGCCGCTTGCGGGTGCAGAAGCGGCAGTAGCCGGCACAACTGTTGCCGGTCAGCAGCAGGCCGCGGTCGGGATAGCGGTGAACCAGGGCCGGGACCGGCGAGTGCTCCTCCTCGGCCAGGGGATCGGCCGGCAGGCCGGCGTCGTCCAGTTCGGCCGGGTCGGGAACGCACTGCCGCCAGATCGGGTCGCCTGCCTGGCGGATCAGGCCGGCGTAGTAGGGGGTGATGCGCAGCGGATAGCGCTCGCAGACCGCCTCCAGCGATTTCGGGTCGATGCCGAAGCGTTCGGCCAGCTGAGACGGCGAAGTGATCGCCGCCCGCAACGCGTTTTGCCAGCTCTCCATCATCAGTTCTTTCGGGCGGGAAGACAACGGTTGCTCAGGTGGAAGGTGAAGTGAGCCAGTACCAGCAGTGCCAGATCGCGCAGCAGCGCCTCGCCGATGCCGGTTTGGGCTCCGGGTTCGAAACAGCCGCAGCTGATGTCGAGTCCGCGCACCCAGGCCGAAAGCAGGGCGGCGATGAAAACCAGTGTCAGCAGGCCGCAGAGCAGGGCTGCCGGACGCACCCGTCGATTGGCCAGCAGCAGGGCGCCGGCGATGATCTCGATGTAGGGCAGGGTTGCCGCCAGCAGGTAGTTGCCCAGATAGGGCAGGATCCGGTAGGCGGCGATGTCGCCGGCGAAGCCGGTGACGTCGAGCCCCTTGCTCACCCCGGCATAGAGGAAGACCGCGCCCAGCACCAGCCGGCAGCCGTGATAGACCAGCCACGGAGTCTTCATGGCCCGCTCTCCGTTACCTCGATCGGCAGTCCGGCGTCGCGCCATTCGGGGAATCCGCCTTCAAAGACCAGCACCCGACGGTAGCCGGCGGCGATCAGCTTCATCGCCAGATCGAAGGAGTCGGGACAGCCGTAGCCGTTGCAGTAGACCAGAATCGGCCTGTCCGGCGCCACCTCGGCCTGCAGTTCGGGCAGACGCCGGTCCGCTTCCGACAGCGGCAGCGAGACGGCATGCGGCAGGTGTCCCTGCTCGTAGAGCTCGCCGATGCGGGCATCGACGATCAGGGCCGCTTTGTCGGCGATCAGCTGCTTCGTCTGCTGCAGGCTGACCGGTTCCGGGTAGCTGTCGTTTCGTTCCGCCGTTTCGCTTTCGGACAGCAGCGGCACGCCCTGGCCGCTCAGCACCCGCTGCAGCAGGCCGACGTTGGCGCTCAGGCCCACGACAACACCCAGGGCGACGATCAGCACCAGCTCGCACAGGATGCGCTTGATGTCCGAGTAGTCGAGGCTGAGCATGGCTATTCGTCCGGCGAGTGGGGAGATTCCGGCTCCAGTCGCTGCAGCATCTGGCGCAGGATGCGCACTTCCCGCTGCAGCTCGGCCAGCCGGCGGTTGTCGTCGAGAATGACCTCGTTCAGCTCGTCGATCAGGCGCTGCTGGTGGGTGAAGCGGATTTCGAGTTCGGTAAGACGTTCTTCCAGTTCGTTCATGGCGCGGCCATGCTAGCAGAAGCCGGGTTCGGCGACAAGAAAGGCGCGAATCGCGAGCCTCGAATCGAGAATCGAGGCTCGCGATTCGATGAGTTATACCCCGCAACGGGAACGGCCGCGGATGGCAGGCCATCCGCGGCCGGGGGGACTGCTCGGGTCGCGTTCCCGGTTGCGGTTCAGACGACCTTGACCTCGACGGTGCCTTCCCAGACTCCGTGCAGGTTGCAGCGCTCGAAGGCGCGCAGGGTCAGTTTGTCGATGCCGTGCGGGATGGTGACCGGAATCTTCAGCGTCGGCTGGGTGGTGACGGCACTCAGGTCGAGGCGGGCCAGAAAGACCCAGTTTGCGTAGAGATCGATCCACTCGATGAAATGCCCGGGCTCGTTCGGGTGGGCCAGCAGCTTGCCGACCTCGACCGTGACCTCGACGGTTTCGCCGGCCCTGATTTCGCTCGGTACGCTGATCACCGGGGTGTGCTTCTTTTCGAGATCGGTCATGTTGGCGGGGTCTTTGGCCTTGTTGACCTGGCAGAAAAGACTCGGTTCCTGACTCATGGGGTCCACTCCTTTGCATGCGTCGAATTGATTTCACCGGCTGTGGTCGGATTGACTTTATCCATGATTTAACACCCGGCGGGAAGATTGCAAGAAAAAAAATGATAAAAATGGTCATTAATTCGTCCGGGTGACGAGGGCACGGGTTCCGGTCGTGATTTCCGCCGGTTGCGGTTTTCCGGCGGCAGGATATGCTTGAGAGCATCATGGCTGGATTGCACTGGATCATCCTGTTGTGGCTGGTGGCCGCAAGCGGAGCGTCGGTTGTCCGGGCGTCCACCTCCGGGGAGCCGCGAAGGCCGCCGAAGGTCGGCATCGAGGAGCGGCTCGGCGAGCAGGTGCCGCCCGATATTATGGTGCGCGACGAACTCGGCCGGCAGCTGCGGCTCGGCGACCTGTTCGACCGGCCGGTCCTGCTGGCGCCGGTCTACTATCGCTGCAGCAATGTCTGCAACGCCCTGCAGGCGAGCCTGGCCCAGTCGCTGCCGAAACTGGGTCGGGAGTTGCGGCGGGAAATCCGGGTTCTTTCCTTCAGCTTCGACCCGGATGAGACGCCGGCGGTGGCGCGGGGGAGCAAGAAGATCTATCGCGCCGCGGTGCGGGAGCGGTTTCCCATGGACAGCTGGCTTTTTCTGACCGCCGACGCCGGGGCCATCCGCCGGCTGACGACGGCCATCGGTTACCGTTTCTACAAGGAGGGCAGCGAATTCGTTCATCCGGTGGCCGTGGTGGTCCTGGCGCCGGGCGGCCGGATCGTCCGCTACCTCGAAGGAACCCGTTTTCTCGCAACCGACCTGTCGCTGGCGCTGCTGGAGGCCTCGGAAGGGCGCATCGGCAGCACCATCAGCCGCTTGGCCAGTCTCTGCTACAGTTACGACCCCGAACGGCGGGGCTATGTGTTCAATATCCTTCGCGTCACCGGCATCGTCGTTTTCCTGTGCGCCGTCATCCTCTTTCTGGTGCTGATGTTCGGCGGACGCGGGCGGCGGAAGAAGAATTGAGGCGTTTATGAACCAGGCGGCATCGGTCAGTGGGCAACGCGGCTTCTGGGACGCTTCGGGCGGGCGGCGCGGCATCGGCACCTGGGTCTTCTCCACCGACCACAAGCGGATCGGCCTGCTCTATTTCTATTCCACCCTGGCATTCTTCTGCGTCGGGGTGCTGCTCGGCCTGGCCCTGCGGCTCGAATTGTTTGCGCCGGGGGCCGACCTCTTCACTCCCCAGCAGTACAACGCGCTGTTCACCCTGCACGGGGTGGTGATGATCTTCCTCTTCATCATTCCCGGTATTCCGGCCGCCTTCGGCAACCTGGTGATGCCGATCCAGATCGGTGCCGAGGATGTCGCCTTTCCCCGGCTGAACCTGCTCTCCTGGTGGCTCTACGCCATCGGCGCGATCATGGCGCTGACATCGCTCTTTACCGCCGGCGGGGCGCCGGACACCGGCTGGACCTTCTACGTTCCCTTTTCGGTGCGGACCACCACCAACGTCTCGCTGGCCACCCTGGCGGTCTTCATCATCGGTTTTTCCGGCATCCTCACCGGCCTGAACTTTCTGGTCACCATCCACCGCCTGCGCGCCCCGGGGATGACCTGGATGCGCATTCCGCTGTTCACCTGGGCGCTCTATGCCACCGCCTGGGTGCAGGTGCTGGCGACTCCGGTGCTCGGCATCACCGTACTGCTGATCTTTGCCGAGCGGGTGATCGGCACCGGCCTGTTCGATCCGACCCGCGGCGGCGATCCGATCATGTACCAGCACCTGTTCTGGATCTACTCCCACCCCGCGGTCTACATCATGATCCTGCCGGCGATGGGGGTGGTTACCGACATCATTCCGGTCTTCGCCCGCAAGCCGGTGTTCGGCTACAAGGCGATCGCCATCTCCTCGCTGGCGATCGCCGGCGCCGGTTCGGTGGTCTGGGCGCACCACATGGTCACCAGCGGCATGTCCGACACTGCGGTGATGGTTTTCTCGCTGCTGACCTTTCTGGTCGCCATCCCCTCGGCGATCAAGGTCTTCAACTGGGTGGCGACCCTCTACAAGGGGTCGATCGCCCTCGATCCGCCGCTGCTGTTCGCCCTCTCCTTCATCTTTCTCTTCTCCATTGGCGGCCTGACCGGGCTGGTGCTCGGCGCGGCGGCGACCGACGTGCACGTGCACGACACCTATTTCGTGGTCGGACATTTCCATTTCGTCATGTTCGGCGGCACCGGCTTCGCCTATTTCGCCGCCATGCACTACTGGCTGCCGAAGATCTACGGCCGGATGTATAGCAGGAAGGCGGCGGTCTGGGGCTGGGCATTGCTGACCTTCGGTTTCATCGTGCTCTACATGTCGATGATGATCGTCGGCGTCGAAGGGATGCCGCGCCGCTACTACGACTATCTGCCGAAGTTCACCTTCTGGAACCAGCTTTCGACCATCGGTTCCTGGATTCTGGTGCTGGGGCTGGTCATCATGTTCGTCAACATCTTCCGCGGTCTGCTGCGCGGCGAGCCGGCCGGCGCCAATCCCTGGGGCGGCGCCAGTCTCGAATGGCAGACCAGTTCGCCGCCGCCGCTGGAGAATTTCGACCATGAGCCGGAAGTGACCCACGGGCCCTATGACTTCAGGAAGGCGGGGTTGTAGATGAGTGAATCGTCACCTGCGACGCAGGCCGCGCATCCGAAGGACTACACCGGCGCCAAGCTCGGCATGTGGCTGTTTCTGTTCACCGAGGTGCTGCTGTTCGGTGGCCTGTTCATCCTCTACGCCGTCTATCTGCAGCGCTACCCGGAGGGATTCCGGCTAGGTGGCGAGCAGCTCAATGTCTGGTTCGGCGGCGGTAACACCCTGGTACTGCTGACCAGCAGCCTGAGCGTGGCGATGGCGATCACCGCCCTGCAGCGCGGCCGGGTCCGCCAGACGATGGGCCTGGTCGGGGTGACCGTCGCCATGGCCTTCTGTTTTCTGGTCAACAAGTATTTCGAATGGAGTGCCAAGATCCACCACGGCATCTACCCCAGCTCGCCGCAGCTGAAGGAGCTGCCGGCCGGCGAGCAGGTCTTTTTCAGCATCTACTACCTGACCACCGGTCTGCACGGCATTCACGTACTGGTCGGGATGGTGATGATGGGCTGGGTGCTGCTGCTGATCCGCCGGGGCAAGGTCAATCCCGAGGACTACGTCACTCTGGAGAACGCCGGGCTCTACTGGCATCTGGTCGATCTGATCTGGATTTTCATCTTTCCACTCTACTATCTCATCCTTTGATGAGGCCGGGAGCGGGAGAAAGATGTGGCGATGAACGAACATGACAAGGGACATATTGTCCCCTATGCGACTCTGGTGGCCGTCTGGGCGGCGCTGCTGACCCTGACCATCATGACGGTGGCCGCTTCGCGCATTGATCTCGGCGCTCTGAATATCTGGGTGGCGCTGGTGATCGCCTGCAGCAAGTCGGTGCTGGTGATCGGGTTCTTCATGCACATGAAATACGAGAACCGGCTGTTCAGGCTCTTTCTGCTGGTCGCCGTCGTCACCCTGACCGTGTTCATCGGCTTTACCTTTTTCGATGTGTTGTACCGCTAGCCGGAGAAGCTGGATTTCTGTGGCCGGAACTCAGTATTCAGAATTTCCGGAATTGATCCATCTTCACGCAAAGGGACGAGAAACGTGAATCCGGCCTTGATCACGACCCAGGAAGCCGTCGATCCCGTGTTCTGGTTCATACTCGGGATTTCCGCAGTGATGCTGCTGGGTATTACCGCGACCATGATCTGGTTCGTCATCCGCTACCGGCGTTCGCGCTGTCCCGAGCCGACTTCGCAGGTCGACAGCAACCTGACCCTCGAAGTCATCTGGATCGTGGTGCCGACCGTCATCGTCATGGCGATGTTCTATTTCGGCTGGGCCGGCTATCTGGCCCTGCGCAATGTGCCGCCGGACGCCATGGAGGTGACCGCCACCGCCCGCATGTGGTCCTGGGATTTCGAATATCCCGGTGGCCGGCACAGCGACCGTCTGTTCGTTCCGGCGGGCAGGCCGGTCAAGGTCAGGCTGCTCTCTGCCGATGTGCTGCACGCCTTCTATGTCCCGGCCTTCCGCATCAAGCGCGACACGGTGCCGGGGATGGAAAACTACGTCTGGTTCGTTGCCGGGGAGGAGGGCTCCTACGACATCTTCTGCGCCGAATACTGCGGCATCGGCCATGCCGACATGCACACTACAGTTGAGGCGGTGTCGCCGGCCGAATTCGAGGAGTGGCTGGCCGGCATGGACGGGGCGAAGGAGACGGAGAAGGGGCGCGAGCTGCTGGCCCGGTACGGCTGCCTCAGCTGTCACAGCCTCGATGGCAGCAAGCTGGTCGGGCCGAGTTTCAAGGGGATCGGCGGCCGGCAGGTGAGGGTGATCACCGAGGGCAAGGAGCGGACTCTGACCAGTGACGACGGCTACCTGGAGCGGTCGATCCTCACACCCGGCGCCGATGTCGTTGTCGGCTATCCGCCGGTGATGCCCGGCTACGAAGGGAAGATATCCGCGCGGGAGCTGCGGGAGATCATCGGCTACCTGTCGCGCATCGGCCGGCCGGGCAATCCCCCGGCCGACTCCGGAACGAAGCCCCGCCTCGACGGGGCCGCAATCGTCCGCCGGCAGGGGTGTCTCGGCTGTCATTCGACGGACGGCAGCCGCAAGGTCGGACCGAGCTTCAAGGGGCTTTACGGTAGCGAACGCCGGCTCGAGGGCGGGCGGACCCTGCGGGCCGACGAGGACTATGTCACCCGCGCCCTGAGAGAACCGAATGCCGATGTCGCCGAGGGCTATCCGCCGGTGATGCCGCCCTATCCGCGGCTCTCGGCCGAAGAGATCGAGGCGATTGTCGAATGGCTCGAAAACCTGCAATGAGCGAAAAAAGCAGAGCGCAGCCGGAGACGGCACCTGTCGGTCTCTTTCGTCTTACGGCGGCCGAATGGCGTTTGCTGCTGCGGCCGCGGCTGCTGGCGATGGTCTGTGCCTCGGCCCTGACCGGAGCCCTGCTGGCGCCGGGAGTGCAGCAGGCGGCGCCGGTGCTGTGGGCGAGCCTGGCGGTGGGGCTGCTCGGCATCGCCGGCACCCTGCTCAACCAGGTCCAGGAACGTCATCTCGACGCGAGGATGGAGCGGACCCGCGACAGGCCCTTGGCGACGGGACGGGTGACCCCGGCGCCGGCTCTGCTGCTGGCGGTTCTTGCGCTGCTGGCCGGCGTGTCGCTCCTGCTGCCGTCGCCTGCGGCTCTGGGGTTGGGGTTGCTGGCACTTCTGCTCTACAACGGCATCTACACTCCCCTGAAGCCGAAAACCGCGTTCGCTATCCTTCCGGGCGCCCTGTGCGGCGCCCTGCCACCGCTGATCGGCTGGCTGGTTGCCGGCGGATCACTCGAACAGGGCGGCATACTGTTGCTGGCGGCCCTGCTGGCCATCTGGCAGATTCCGCACTTTCTGCTTCTGTCCCTCCGTTGCCGGCAGGACTATCGCCGGGCGGGACTGCCCGTGCTGGCCGACCGGCTCGACGCGGCCGGGATGCGACGGGTTGTCGCCGCCTGGGTTCTTGCCGCCACCGTCGGAACGGCCATCCTTGCCGGGTTCGGTCCCGTCCGGGGGGCTTTGGTCCGGGCGCTGCTGCCGGTTCTCGGCAGCTGGCTGCTGTACGGTCTCTGGCGTCAGATCCGGCGTGGCGAGCTGAGGCCGCTCTTTGTGCGGGTGAACATGTTCATGGCGCTGGTTTTGGCCTGCCTGCTGGCCGATCGGCTGTTTGGCTGATCTCTGTTTGGTAATTTGCCCTGATCCGGTTGCGTCATATGGCGTTGATCACTTCCTTTCATGCCGCCGTCGGCCCGGAGAGTCCGGCAAAAAGGGGGCGTATATGGAAATTTCCGTGACGATACCGCTCTTTCTTCTCTTGGCCCGTTTACTGCAAGCCGGCAGAGCGGAGGGGGGATGAGGAATCGCATGTCGGAACAGCAGAATTTCCAGGATTATCTCAAGGGCGCTCTGGCCGGTACCTTCATCGGTCGGGGGAGCAGGCCTCTCGACCAGGGCGACCCCTTCACCGACAGCCGGTGGGCGCCGGTACTCGAACTGAACGTTCCGCTGCAGCTGCCGGTGAAGGGAACCGTCGATCTCTGCGTGCGGCTGCGCAACATCGGCGGCAAAAGCGGCCAGGGTATGCTGCTGCTGCGGGGGGAGGATGTTCGCAGCGGCATGACCTATGAGTTCGAGGCGCCCGTCAGGTCCGATCTCGGCGAAAAGGGTTGCCTCTTTGTCTTCAGCTGGAAGGCTCCGGCCAGCGCTACCCGCATCGAGTGGTCGGCGACGGTGCAGATGGAGGGGCGCATGGGCATCAGCATCCCTGCCTGTTGCGCCGCGACCATTGTCACCGCCTCTACTTCCGAATCGACCAATAGGCAGGTCTGAATCTCCCACCAGCTTCGATCGCGACAGTTACCGGACCTGTATCCTTTTCAGCCTTCGGCAGGCACGGCTGCTGGCAATTGACCTGCCGGCATGCTAGAAAGGGACAGCAGAAGCATGTCCGGGCGACCGGAGCCGTCCGGCCGATTCTTCATGATCCCTTTTGCCGCACAGGAGGAGTCCGATGCATCACTTTGCCCTGACCATTATTGGCCGGGACCGTCCCGGCATCGTTTCCCGCGTCACCGAAATCCTCTATCACATGGGTTGCAACATCGCCGATTCGAGCTGTTCCATCCTCGGTGGCCAGTTCGCCATGCAGCTGATCATCTCCCACCCGGAATACGATCGTGGCGAGCAGCTTCGTGGCTTTTTTTCACCACTTGAAGAGGAGAACCTGTCGGTTTTTCTGCGCACCCTGCGCCCCGGTGGCGAAAAACGCTCCGAGCTGAAGGGCGATCTGTGCATGGTTTCGGTCTACGGCTCGGACCGGCCGGGGATCGTCTACCGGGTGGCCCGCGAGCTCGGAGAGCGCGGCATCAACATCACCGACCTGAACACCAAGCTGATCGGCAGCGAGCAGCGGCCGGTCTACGTGATGATGCTGGAAGCGACCTTGCCGCCCGAGATCAGCGTCGAGGAACTAGACCGGATCATGGCCCGGGTCAGGGAGGACCTCGGGGTCGACGTCTCCGTGCGCAGCATCAATCCGGTGGAGCTCTGATCCATGGCGGTCAGAGAGATTCTGCTCTACCCGGACCCGCGGCTGAAGCAGGTCTGCCGATCGGTCGAACGTCTCGACGACGAGGTCAGGGGGCTGGTTCGCGATCTGCTCGACACCATGTACGATGCCGGCCATTCGGTCGGGGTGGCGGCCCCTCAGATCGGCGTCGATCTGAGGGTGGTGGTGGTCGACGTGTCGCACAGCAAGCTGGGGCGTGACGACAACCACGGCTGTCTGGTGATGATCAATCCGGTGATTCTCGAAACCGAGGGGTCGAAAACCATGCGCGAGGGGTGCATGAGCGTCCCCGATTACACCGGCAACGTCACCCGCGCCGAGAAGATTCTGGTGCAGTTCACCGATGGTGGCGGCACCGACCGGGTCGTGCGGGCCCGCGGCTTCGAGGCGGTCGCCATCCAGCATGAAATCGACCATCTCGACGGTCTGCTCTTTCTCGACCGGGTATCGAGCCTGAAGACCGACGTCTTCAGGCGCAAGAACCGCTGACGCCGCCGTCAGCGCGGCGCCCGGTAGCCGCCGGGGATGCCGTTCTTGCTCAGCACGATCTGCCAGAGCTGGTTGGAGCGGGCCCGGAAGGCGCCGGCGCTGATGAGGAGATAGTAGCGCCACATGCGACGGAAGCGTTCGTCGTAGGTTGCCTTCAGCTCCGGCCAGGCGGCTTCGAAATTCCGGTGCCAGGCCATCAGGGTGCGGTCGTAGTCGGGGCCGAAGTTGTGCCAGTCCTCGAGGATCAGCAGCCCCTCCCAGGCTTCGCTGACCTGGCGGGCGGAGGGAAGCATGCCGTTGGGAAAGATGTAACGTTCGATCCAGGGGTCGGTCTTGACGGCGGCGGTGTTGCCGGCGATGGTATGCAGCAGGAAAATGCCGTCTTCGGTGAGCAGTTCGCGGACCTTGCGGAAATAGGTGCGGTAGTTCTTGTAGCCGACATGCTCGAACATGCCGATGGAGATGATCCGGTCGAAGGTCCCCTCAACGTTGCGGTAGTCGCAAACCCGGATATCGACCGGCAGGCCGCGGCACATCTCGCGGGCCAGTTCGGCCTGGGCGGTGGAGACGGTGATGCCGACCACTTCAACCCCGTAGCGTTCGGCCATGAACCGGGCCGTTCCGCCCCAGCCGCAGCCGATGTCGAGAACCCGCATCCCCCTGTGCAGCTGCAGCTTGCGGCACGAAAGGTCGAGCTTGTTCTCCTGGGCCTGCTCCAGGGTTTCGGCGCTGTTCCAGTAGCCGCAGGAGTAGATCATCCGCGAGTCGAGCATCCGGCAGTAGAGATCGTTGCCGATGTTGTAGTGGTGCTCCCCCACCTGGAAGGCGCGGCGGCGGGATTGCCGGTTGAGCAGGCGGGCCTTCAGGCTGTCGATGACGGCTGCAGGAGAGGTCACCTTCTCATCGAGGTGAGCCCGCAGCAGGTGGCAGATCAGCTCGTCAATCGCCTCGCAGTCCCACCAGCCGTCCATGTACGATTCGCCCAGACCCAGCGATCCGTCGGCAAGCAGTCGGCGGAAGAAGCGTTCGTCGTGGACCCGGATGTCCCAGGGCCGATCGCCGTCGATCCTGACGTCGGCCAGTTCGAGAAGATCACAGACGGTCTTGCGAAAACCTTCCTTGGTCATGACGATCCCTCCCCCTGAAGGATGTCCCGGACCGCGGAGTTGTCAGCCGTGCCGGGATGTTCTCAGCCGTGACTGCGGGACTTGAGCCATTGGACGATACGGTCGGCAACCTGGTTGCCGGCATGGACGCAATCGTTCAGTCCGACGCCGTAAAAGGCGTTGCCGCTGACAAAGAGGCCCGGCAGCTCCGTCAGGCGCTCCTCCAGCGCCGCCACCCGCCGGCGGTGCTCCAGCAGGTACATGGGAATCGCCCGCCGGTGCCGGAAGACCCGGATGAAGTCCGGTTCGGCCTTGATGCCCATGATGCGTTCGAGATCGGCCCGTACTGCCGCCACCACCTGGTTTTCGGACAGCTCGATCGCTTCGGTAAAAGTGGCGCCGCCCATCATCGAACGCAGAAGGACCATTCCTTCCGGCGCCCGGTGGGTGAAAATGCTCGAATCCCAGAGGGTGCCAAGGATGTGGCAGCCCTCGTTGCGGGGAATCAGATAGCCGAAGCCGTTCAGATCCAGCGGGATTTTCTCCCGCTGGTAGCCGAAGCAGACGACGTTCATCGGCGAGTAGGGGATCTGTTCGAGCAGCTCATCGATGTCGGCCCCCAGGGGCTCGGCCATTGTTTTCAGGGCCCAGGCGGGGGCGCAGCTGAGGACGACCTCGGCCTCGAGGCTGTCGCCGTCGGCCAGCTCGACGCGGAAGCCGTCGGCCAGTTTCCGGATGGCGGTTACCTCGATTCCCAGCCGGATGTCGCCGCGTACGGCCCCGCCCAGAGAGTCGGTCAGCTCCTGGATGCCGCCGGCGAAGGAGGTCAGAATGCCTCCCGGACCGGCGGCGCCGGCCACCTGCTTGCCCTCTTTGCGCTCCTGCCGCTTCTTGCGGGCCAGCTTGATCATGGCCTTGAGCAGACCGCCGAATTCCCGTTCCAGTTCGCAGATCCGGGGGAAGCAGCTCTGCAGGCTCATCTGCTCGGGGTCGCCGGCGAAAATGCCGGAAACCATGGGGGCGATCAGCTTGTCGAGAGCCTCGCGGCCCAGCCGCCGGCGGGCGAAATCGGCCAGGCTCTCGTCATCGTCGCTGCGGCGGCGCGGCACGAAGAGTTCTCCGGCCAGCCGGAACTTGCCCGGCCAGCTGATCAGTTGCGAACGGAGAAAGGCCGGACCCGATTCCGGCAGCCGGTGCAGCCGGCCTTCGCTGTAGATGAAGCGCTTGCGGGCGTTGTCACTCGAACGCAGCAGTCGCTCGCCGATGCCGATGTTCTCGCACAGTTCGAGGGTCATCGGCTTGTTGTCGAGAAAACCGTTCGGTCCCCATTCGCAGAGGAAGCCCTGGTCCCGGATACTCCAGATCTTGCCGCCCAGACGCTGTTCCTTTTCGAGGACTGTCGTCGTGATCTTCAGACCGGCCTTTTCGGCCTGCTGCTCTATGGCATGGGCGGCTGCCAGTCCGGAAATGCCGCCCCCGATGACGATGACGTTGGTCATGCAGGTATCCTGTTCGTTTCGAGGCTGTTCCGATGTTAGCCCGAGGATTGTGGATCAGGCAAGTAAAGAACCGCTCAGGGAACGCAGGCGGGCAAAAAAGTCGGGATCGGTGCGCTTCATCTCCGCGACGCTGGCCGCCAGCCCTTCTTCGAGGGTCGGATAGCGCAACCGGACGCCGAGCCGTTCACGCATTCTGCTGTTGTCCATGCGGCGGGATTCCTGAAAATAGGAGAGCATCAGCGGATTCATCGATTTTTTCGCTTCTTCCATCGATACCTGGGGCGGCCGTGGCAGTCCGAAGGCGTCGGCCACGGCGTTGAAATAGTGGGTCATGGTGCTTTCCTGGCCGTCGCAGACATTGAAAATCTCGCCATCCTTTCCCTTTTCCAGGGCGGCCAGGCAGACCTGCGCCAGGTCGTCGGCGTGAATGCGGTTGGTGCAGGGGGCTTCCCGTTCATCGAGCAGGGGGTGCCCCTCGACAATCCGGTGCAGGGCGAAGCGGAAGGGGCCGTAGATGCCGGTCACCCTAAGAATGACGGTCGGAACGCTTCTTTCCTCGCCAAAGCGGCGAATCGTCGTTTCGGCGTCGAATCGCCGCCTGGCCCTGGCCGTCTGCGGGTTGACGGGGGTCTCTTCCGTCACTCGGGCTCCGCCGCAGTCGCCATAGACGCCGCTGGTGCTCAGGTAGACCAGTTTGGTTGGCTCTTCGCCGCTTGTTACGGCCTGGCAGAAATGGCGGACCTTGGGATCTGTCATGCCGCCGCCGGGGGGAGGGGCGGCGTAGAGAACCAGGCTTCCGGCCGTCGGCAGACCGTCCAGACTGTCGCTGTCCATGAGATCGGCGACGATCGGACGGATGCCCATGGCTTCGGCCAGCCGGGCGCTTTTTTCGCTGCGCACCACGCCGGTGACACTCATGCCCTGTTCCATGGCCAGCCGGGCTGTCCGGCGGCCGATGTCGCCGCAACCGACGATAAACAGATGTTTCAAGTTGCTCTCTCCTTGCCGTGGCAGATACGTCATCCTGTTATACCCTCGCCGCGCCGAAGCCGCAACTTTTGTCGGCTGCACATTCGCACAGTCGTACGGCGGACAAACGCCCTCCAAAGGGTACGTAAATTCACGTGGTGAGGTTCCGTTGCCTGCGCTAGGCTGCAGACAACATCGGAAATGTTGTGGCAGGCATTTCCGATACGAGTTCCCAACTCGTTTCCTTACCCACCTTGCAAGCAACACCAGCGTCACAACCCTTCTGTTTGGCGCGCCGCGTTTCCCTCCTGTGCGGCGCGTCTTTTTTTTCACATCTCCCTAAAGTTCTTTCGGCCGGTGTCGATAAGAAAGGCAAAGGCAACGGACAGGGCGCCGTTGCCGACAATTCACCTCCATTGGCGCGCCGCGTTCTCCCTCCTGACCGGCGCGTCTTTTTTATTTTTGTCTCCGCTGTCGATGGTTGTCAGCTGTCGCCGGACGCTTCGCGATCGGCCGCGGGCGAGCTTTTGCCGAGCCATTTGCGAAAGACCTGCTGCAGCTGGCTCTGCTTGAACGGCTTGGCCAGGTAGTCGTCCATGCCGGCGGCGAGACACTGCTCGGCATCTCCCTTCAGGGCCTTCGCCGTCAGGGCGATGATCGGGCGGGCATAGCCGCGCTGCCGCAATCTTCGGGTCGTTTCGAAACCGTCCATGATCGGCATCTGGCAGTCCATGAAGATGATGTCGTAATCGATTCCCTCCGTCAGGGTCAGGGCCGCTTCGCCGTTCTGGGCGACCCTGACCTGGCAGCCGTGGGCTTCCAGCATCATCTTGATCAGATTCTGGGTCTGAAGATTGTCTTCCACCAGCAGAACCCTGCCGGAGAACTGGGGCATGTCGCTGAATTCGGTCGGGGAGGGTTTGGGGGTGGCAGGCCGTTCGGGCAGCAGCGACGACAGCAGGGCGGCCAGCCGGCTGGACGGGACCGGCTTGCGCAGGCGGTTGACATGAAGGGCCGCATTCGCTGCCGTCGCCTGTTTTTCGGGCCCGGTGAGCAGTACGACCCGGGTGTCACGGAAGGCCGGATCGTTCTTGATCACCGCGAGAAGGTTGTCGCCGGTCGTGGCGAGCAGGCTGTCGGCGATCAGCGCTACCCTGTAGGGCCTGTTGTCGCCGGCCGCTGTTCTCAGCAGATCGAGGGCCGTTTCGGCGTCGGCGGCGATGGAAGCCCGCAGCCCCATGGTGATGAACTGCTCGTTCATGGCTTCCCGGACTTCAGGTTGCGGTTCGACCAGCAGGGTTTTCAGTCCGGCCAGGGTGCCGTCCCGCACCGGCAGCGCCGACAGGTCGGAGGTCTTGCCCAGGGGGAGGCAGACACTGAAGGTGCTCCCCTTGCCGGGTGTGCTTTCCAGGGAAATGTCGCCGCCCATGGAGAGGACCAGCTGGCGGACGATGGTCAGGCCGAGGCCGGTTCCGTCGTATTTGCGGGTGTTCGAGTCGTCGACCTGGGTGAAAGGCTCGAAGATGATCTTCTGATCCTCTTCCGGGATGCCGATGCCGGTGTCGCTGACGCTGATCGCGAGCCATATCCGGTTGTCCTTTTCTTTCTTCCGTACCGCCCTGAGTATGACCTTGCCCTCGGAAGTGAACTTGACGGCGTTGCCGACCAGGTTGAGGACGATCTGGCGTAATCTGCCGGGATCACCTTTGAGGCGGGGCTCGATATGGCGGTCGATGTGGCAGCTCAGTTCGATGTTTTTCCTGTGGGCCTTTTCCGCCAGCAGGAAGACGGCGTCTTCGATGATCTCTCGGGGATCGATCTCTTCCTGTGCCAGAGTCAGTTTGCCGGCCTCGATGCGGGAAAAATCGAGCAGTTCGTCGAGAATCTTCAGCAGGGCCTCGGACGAGTTGCGGATCGCTTCGGCCATCGACCGCTGCTGCTCGTCGAGACGGCTGGCCAGCAGCAGGTCGTTCATGCCGAGAATGCCGACCATGGGGGTGCGGATTTCGTGGCTCATGTTGGCCAGGAACTGGCTCTTGGCCCGGCTGGCGATTTCGGCCTGCTGCTTGGCCTTCTCCAGTTCCCGGACGGTGCGTTCGAGCCTGCTGTTGGCGGTTTCGAGTTCGGTGGTGCGCCGGCGGACCTCGTCTTCCAGGTTGTTGCGGTGGGCTTCGAGCTGCCGGTCCCTTTCCTCGATCTGGTCGAGCATGTCGTTGAAGCCGGCGACCAGCTCGGAGAACTCGTCGTCCGACTCGATGGCGGCCCGTCGTGAATAGTTCTGCTGGCTGCCGACGGCGCGCATGGTTGCCAGCAGGGCGTCGAGCGGTTTCGACAGCCGGTTGACCAGGCGTTTCGACAGACCGTAGGCCACGACCAGTCCGAGAAGGAGAACTCCGATGCTGGAGACCACCAGCCGGAAGATGCTCATGCGCAGCGGGGTCAGGTCGGCCTTGAGCAGGACGGTGCCGATGCGTTCGTTGTCGAGGATGATCGGCTGATAGAGCTGAAGTTCGGCGTCGATCTCGCGGAAGAAGCCGGGATATTTGAGAATCTCCGGAGCGAGTCTGAGGGGGATGGCGCTTTGAGGATGTTCAGCCGAGATGAACCGGGCGAAGAGACGGCCTTTGCGGTCGTAGATGGCGCCGCCGAGAATCAGCGGTTCGACCGTCAGGGGAGCCAGGTTTTCCCTGGCGGCGGCCTCGTCTTCGAAGGTCAGGGGAGCGCGGCTGTTGCTGGCCAGGATTTCGGCCAGCAGTTTGACCTTGCCGATCATCGAGGCCTTCTTGTCCGCCAGTTCCCTGACCGTTGTGGTGGCGATGGTCAGGGTCAGGGTCAGCACACTGGTCAGCATGATGACCGTGATCAGTTTTCGGCGGAACCGGCCGCGTTGTTTTTCAGTCATGTCGGTCTTCCTCGGGCATGATCACGTAGCGTGCGAGTTCGAGCAGGTTTGATCGGAGAATCAATCCCGCAGAACGGCAACGGTCCAGGTTGACGGCGAAACGGATATGATGATCGATCTGCATCAGTTCGATGCAGCCTCCCCGTTCGAGAAAACCCTGCATGTCGCTGACGGTCAGCACCGGACTCTCCTGCAACAGCCCGACGAGGGCTCTTGTCCGGTGTTTCAGCGAGGGGCTCAGGTAGAGGATGTGGCAACGTCTGGCCTCCTCTGGAGTCGAAATCCTGCGGATGCGGACCGGAACCCCGCCGACCGTTTTGCCACGAAAACGCCGCAGGGCCGGACCGAAAGGGTCTTTTCCCATGATACCGATGACCAGCTCGCCGCGGGCAACCGGCGCTGTTGCCGGTGGCCACTCGGTGAAATGGGCGAAGTTGAACAGGAAGGCGGCCTTGACCTCGATCTCGCTGAAGCCGGCATGAACCGGCGGCGGGCCCGGAAAAAGGACCAGGGCCAGCAAAAGCAGCCATCCTGTACGGTACCGAACGAACATGGACGCTCCCGGTCTGTCGCTAGAATCGCCGGCTGATCCGCACCATGTAGCTGCGATCGATTTCGACCACCGAAGCGTTGAGGGCGTCGGATTCATACTCCGGGTGCTGCGGGTCGAGAAGATTCTGACCGATCAGCTCGAGGTACCAGCCGGATTTCGGCGTCCATGCCAGTCGGGTATCCAGGGCGCCGTAGCCGTCGATGCCGCTGGCCGGCAGGTTGTCGACCAGCCGCAGCCAGAGATCCCACTCCCAGTTGCGCCCCAGGTCCATTTTGGACCGGAGAGAGAGCTGGTGGTGCGGGTTGTTGTCGGCGCCGTCGCGAAACCCGGTGAAAATCGCACCGGGGTCGAGTTCGGGCAGAACGTTGATGTAGGTGTAGGCGCTCTGCAGTTTCCACCATGGACGGACGATCCAGTCTGCGGACGCTTCGACGCCCCAGGTTTTCGCGTCCAGCCGGTTGTTGCCGACCAGCGGCAGCAGCCAGCGGTCTCCCTCGTTGACGGGAGCGGCCAGTTCGACGTTGCGCAGTCCGTCGTAGTCGGCATGAAAGAGGACCAGTTCCAGGTAGAGGTCGGGGCGGGGCTGACAGCGGCCACCCACCTCGTAGCTCCAGGCGGTTTCGGCGCCGAAGTTCGGATTGCCGATCAGGGAGTACTGGGCGATGGCCGGTCCGCCCAGGCCGTTCAGTGGCGCAGGCAGGGAGGCGACGGGCACGATCTGCTGCCGCAGGTCGATGGCGGTTTCCGCCCGGCTCGGCGTCCGTACCGAGCGGCTGATGCTGGCCCAGAAGCTGAAAAAGGGGCGCGGCGTCCAGAGCAGCCGTAGCGTCGGCTGCCATTCGAAGCCGGTAAAGTCGTTGTGTTCGGCCTGGCTGCCGACGATCAGGGCCAGATCATCCGGAATCAGGGTGATGCGGTCGTTGAAGAAGGCGGTCCACAGGTCGAGGTCTTCCTTGCGCGGGTCGAAGGAGATGATGATCCCTTCCTTGGTCCGGTCGTGGTAGTGGCGATAGCCGAGTCCCCAGACGATTTTCTGCCTGTTGCCGAGACTGAAGCGGTGCTGAAGATCGATATCGTAGGTCTGCCGCTTCTGACCGGCGCCGATGTCGTTGTTGCTGGCGCGGTCGTAGAAGGTCTGCAGCAGAAGGTCGGAGCCGGCCGAATAGGTCCGCTGCCAGCGCGCCAGCAGGTTGCCGCCGCTGATTTCGGTATCATCGGTCAGGCTGGTGGTGTATGGAGGTGTGATGGTGCCGACCCTGAAGGTTTCGCCGGCGGTTCCCTGGTAGATGTCGCCCTGCACGGTCAGGGTGTCGGTGACCGCAAGCGTCTGGTCGAAGCGGAAGCCGGCCCGGCCTACCCGCCAGTCGTCCGAATCGTTCATCCCTCCCGGCAGGCTGCCGCTGTCGCGCTCGAAAGCCTTGGCGTACAGGCGCAGGTAACAGCCTTCTCCCAGCTTCATTCCCCGCCGGGCTTCGGCTATGAACCGTTCCTCGTTGCCGGCGGTCAGGGCCAGCAGGGTTCCCTGGGTTTCGGCCGCCGGTCGGGTAATGATGTTGATGACGCCGTTGACGGCGTTCGCCCCCCAGAGAGCGGCGCCGGCGCCGCGAATGACCTCGATGCGGTCGATGTCGGACAGGATGGTGTCCTGGGCGTTCCAGTAGACGCCGGAGAAGAGATGGTTGTAGAGCGTACGGCCGTCCTGCAGAACCAGCAGTTCGTTGGCATAGCGGCTGTTCAGGCCGCGGGCGGTAACCGCCCAGACGTTGTTGTTGATCCGGGCGACCTGAAGCCCCGGCACCATGCGCAGCAGCTCGGGCAGGCTGGTAGCGCCTGAGCGACGGATATCCTCCCTGGTGATGACGAAGACCGCGGCCGCGGTGTCGTAGAGCCCCTCCGGCTGTCGGGCTGCCGTGGTTACCTCGACCTTCAGCAGATCCTTGAGATTCAGTTCGGTGACATCGTCGACCGCCATGGCCGGCGAAGCGAAGAATAGAAGGAGAACGAGAAAGCCGAGACAGGCGGCCGCCCGGCCGCAATCTCGGACATGACTCCACGATGGCATCTGCAACCCTCCCCAACAGAATCCGGACCCGGGCGGAAAAGCCGCCGAAAGCCTTTCGCCGATGAGGGGGCGTATTTGACCGTCTCTTCTCTGGTGTGGTTGCCGTGGATGGATGTGTCGGTGGAACGGGCCCCCTCCGCCTGTCTCCGGGTACGGCCCGGATTCAGCCCGGAAAATTAAACCATTCTATAAGCATGGCGGGGGCATGTCAAATCAATTGCTACCGGTTGGCGGACGATTTCAGCGTTTTCAGCGCCGCTTCTTCCAGGGCGATACGGTGTCGCAGGACGACGAGATTGGCCAGGCTGAACAGCAGGAGGGTGACGGGAGCCCTCAGCAACAGGGGAACGATGGCGAATTCGAGGGTGATGACCAGGTAATTGGGGTGCTGCAGCCAGCGATAGGGGCCTTTGCGGATCAGGGTCGTGCCCGGCACGACAACGATGCGCGTGGTCCAGAAAACCCCCAGGGAGGCAATGACCCAGTAGCGTCCGATCTGGACCAGAAACCACAGGCCCAGCATGGACCAGGTGAGCAGATCGGCGGGGACGGCGAAGGGAAAGGCTTCGAAGAGCAGGGTGAGATAGAAGCCGGCGTGCAGGATGACCATGGCCCGGTAGCTTTCCGGGGCGTGCTCGGAGCCGCCACGGGCCAGCAGTTTTCGCCTGTTGCGGGCGCACAGCAGAAGTTCTCCGCCGCGCTGGGCCAGCAGGAGCGGGTAGAACCACCAGAGGGAGAGGATACCGTTTTCCATCGTCGACTCCGGGTGGAAGGGTGGAACAAAAAAGCCCCCCGGCCGGAGTCGGGGGGCGGAAGTTCGGTTCAAGAGGTCTGCTATTCAACCTTGACGTCGGCGTCCTCGATGATCAGGGCGTATTTGTAGCCATAGCCGAAATCCTTGTCGGCGACCAGTACCCCGGTGACGACGACGGTGTCACCGACCTTGGCGGTGGCCGAGGTGGTGACGGTCAGGTCGTTGGTCCCCTCGGCGCCGGTGCCGTCCTGGATGTGGATCCAGTTCTTGCCCATGATGTTTTCGTTGTATTTGACCACCTTGCCGCGCAGGGTCACTTTCTTGCCGGCCAGCTCGTCGGTCTGCTTGTAGAGCTGTTCGATGGTCTGACCGCCCTCGACCGGCTTGATGCCGCTCAGGTCGACGTCGGCCGACGGGGTTGCCGAAACCCTGGGATGGTCCTTCGGCATCTGGCCCTGCGGCTCCGCTGCGACCTGCTCGGTGCCGCCGACCATGACGCCGTCGACGAAGTAGACGACCGGGAAGTCGCGATCGAGGGTCTTGCTGTGGTAGTTCTTCATGGCCATGCCCTGGGGGACGACCACGGGGTCACCGACCTTGACGTTGAACTTGGGGGCGGCGGCCCAGACCTTTTCACTGCCGGTGTCGACCTGCACGTAGGTGTAGCCGCCGGCGTCCATGGTCTCCACCACCTTGCCCGTCCAGCCGGCCTGCTGCTGCTTGGCCTCGGACTGGACCGGGGCCTTTTCGGCCGCCTGTTTCTCGCTCTTCTGCGGCGCGGGTGTTTCGTTTTTGCATCCGGCGACGAGCGCGAGGGTGAAAATGCCGGCAAGAAGGATTGGGAAAAGCTTCTTCACGATGTGCCTCCAGTCTGGATTCCTGGTGCGACCAGGTTGTTGGGTAGGTTAAACAGTCCCAACTCTACCATGGCGGGCGGTTGCAGACAAGTCTTGTCGGGGCCGCACGACGTGCTTTGCCGCCCTGTTCCGCCTGCCTGCATGAAGGACTCCGCCGACCGGAAAGGGGGAGGTTCAGGCGAGGCGGCCGTAGCGCTCGGTCAGCCGGCGCAGTTCGGACGCCAGCGCATCGGTCAGGGCATCGTCCGGCAGCCGCCAGGTCCAGTTGCCGCTTGGTGCACCGGGTCGGTTCATGCGTGCCGTCGACGGAAGGGCCAGGATGTCCTGTACCGGCAGGATGCAGAGGCGGGCGACACTGGCCATCGCTTCGCGGATCAGCTCCCGCGGCATGTCGCGGCAGGAGCGCATCAGGTAGGACCGGACCCGGTTTCTGGCATGCCCGTCCAGTTTTTGCCACCAGCCGAGGGTTGTGTCGTTGTCGTGAGTGCCGGTGTAGACAACGCAGTTTTCCTCATGGTTGTGCGGCAGGTAGGGGTTGTCGGGACCGGAATCGAAGGCGAACTGCAGGACTTTCATTCCCGGCCAGCCCCAGCGTCTTTTCAGCGCCGTTACATCGTCGGTGATGATCCCCAGATCCTCGGCGACCAGGGGCAGGACGCCCAGTTCGTCGGTCAGGGAGCGGAAGAGCCGGTCGCCGGGCACCTGTTCCCAGGCGCCGCCGGTGGCGTCTTCGCTGTCGGCCGGGATGACCCAGCAGGCGGCGAAACCGCGGAAATGATCGATGCGCAGCAGTTCGAAAAGCTGCAGGTTCCAGCGCAGGCGGGCCTTCCACCAGGAGAAGTCCTGGGCCTGGTGCGCCGGCCAGTCGTAGAGGGGGGTGCCCCAGCGCTGTCCCCGCTCGCTGAAATAGTCGGGCGGCACGCCGGCGACGGCGGTCGGTTGCCCCTGTCCGTCAAGACGGAAGAGAGGCCGGTTGCACCAGACGTCGGCGGAATCGAGCGCGACGAAGATGGGCATGTCGCCGAACAGGCCGATACCGTGCCGGCCGGCATGTTTCTTCAGTTTTCGCCACTGTTCGAAGAAGACGAACTGTTCGTATTTCAGCTGCAGGATGCGCCCGGCCAGCCGTTCTCCCCAATTGCGCAGCGCTTCTTCCCGCCGGTCGCGAATCGGTTCCGGCCAGCGTGTCCAGTCACGGTTGCCGAAATGTTCGCGCAGGGCCTGGAACAGGGCGTAGTCGTTGAGCCAGAAGGCCTGTTCGGCGCAGAAGGTGTCGAAAGTTGCTTTTCTTGCCTTTCCGGCCTGCCGGAAGAAACGGCCCGCCGCCTGTGGCAGCAGCTGCCGCCGGCAGCGCCAGGCATGGCCGTAGTCGGTATGTTCCGGAGCCAGCCGCCAGGCGGCCAGATCGTCTTCGTCCAGGTCGCCGGCCGCAGCCAGCTCGTCGGGCGATATGAGCAGAGGGTTGCCGGCAAAGGCGGAGAAGGCGCTGTAGGGAGAATTGCCGTAGCCGGTCGGATTGATAGGCAGCAGTTGCCACCAGCGCTGCCCTGCTGCGGCGAGAAAGTCGATGAAGCGCCGGGATTCTGCGCCGAGATCGCCGATACCGAACCGGCCGGGCAGTGATGTCAGGTGCAGCAGCAGGCCGCTCGTACGTTGCACGGCTGTTCTCCTCGCGTATTTTCCGCAAAGTCAGTATGCCACAAATTGCCTAATTGCAAAGCTTGTGACAAACTGTTTGCTGAATCCGTATGGTTTCATTGCCGCCGTCTGGCACGAGGCCGCTGTTCCGCGCTCGTTCGGTCCGGCGTATGAATTTCCTGTTTTTATGTGTACTGGTCAAGGACGCGTCGATGTTCAGGATCGCCTTTCTGCGCAACATGCTGATCATCTCTTTGCTGCTGGTCACCATGTTGCCGCTCTACCAGCTGGTTTTCATCCATCCGTCCTACCGTGACCTGTTGACGCGGGAAACGGAGGTGGAGGCGGCGCGGCTGGTTTCGTTCCTGGTGCGGTCGCTCGGGCTGGATGACAAGCGGCTTGGAAGCGAGCTGATGACGCCCGATGTTCTGCGGCAGATCGAACTGGCGGTGCAGGACCCGAAACTGATCAAGCTGCGAGTCTTTTCCCCGACCGGAAAGATCGTCTATTCCACCCTGCCGGAAGAGATCGGCCGGGTGAACCAGCGCCCCTATTTTCTGCAGGAGGTCGCCCGCGGACACATCTTTTCCAAAGTTGTACGCAAGGATCACTACACCGCCGACGGTCAGCATATCGACCAGGACGTGGTCGAGACCTATGTGCCGGTAATGACCCCGCACGGTTTCGGCGGTGCCATGGAAGTCTATTACGACATCACCGAAAGCCAGCAGCGGCTCGGTCGCCTGACGCGGCACTCGGTGATGATCCTTTTCGGGCTTGGCAGCAGCCTTTTACTGATCATCCTCATCCTGCTGGTGCGGGCCAGGCGTTTCTGGTTCGATCGCCAGAAGGCCGAGGAAGAGCTGAAGCAGAGTCACCAGATTCTCGAATTGCGGGTGCAGGAGCGCACGGGGCAGCTGCTCATGGCCAACCAGAAGCTGGCCGAGGAAGTGGCGGAAAAGACGCGGGCACAGACCGCCCTCAGGCAGGCCCTGGCCGAGACCGAGGCGGAGCGGGAGAAGATCGACGGTATTCTCAGCTCGGTGGCCGACGGCCTGCTGGTGGTTGACGACGAGCGTCGCCTGGTGCACATGAATCGACCGGCGGAGGAGATCTTTTCGCTGAGCGCCGCGTCTTCGCTGGGTCTGAAGCTGGAGGAAGTGCTCCCCGATACCCGGTTGCTTTCGCCGTTGCTCGACTGCCTGCAGAAAAAAAGCGGCATCGGGCATTTCGATTTTCCCCGGCCCGCTCCCCAGGGGCAGTTGCACGGAAAAATTTACCAGGCCCGCTGTTCGCCCCTGCGCAACCGGCAGGGGGAGACGATCGGCCACATCATCCTGGTGCAGGACGTGTCCCGCGAACGCGAAGTCGAACGGATGAAGAGCGAATTTCTCGCCATGGCGGCGCACGAGCTGCATACGCCGATCACCACCATCATGGGGTACTCGGAGCTGCTCGCCAGCCGGCCGCTGGAGGAGTTTTCGCCGGAGCAGAGCCGGGAGTTCATCGGCTACATCCACCAGAAGGCCGAGGCCCTGGCGCGGATGGTCGATGACCTGCTCGATATCAGCCGCCGGGAGGCGGGACACCCGCTGGTGCTGCACTTGGACCGGTTCGATGTCTGTGAGCTTCTGGATCGCATAGCCGAAATCTTTCCCCGCGACGAGGGACACCGTTTGCACCTGGAGGTTGCGTCCCGCCCCCTGATATGGCCGGTCGACCGGGTCCGCTTCGAGCAGCTGGTCGGCAACCTGCTGAGCAACGCCGTCAAGTATTCGCCCAACGGTGGCGACATCCACGTTCGGGCGCGCATCGAGGGCGATTGCCTGCGGCTCGAGGTCGAGGATCAGGGGATCGGCATGACGCCGGAGGAGCAGAACCATGTGTTCGAACGGTTCTACCGCGCCGACAGTTCGACCACGGCGGTCGCCGGAGTCGGGTTGGGCATGAGCGTGGCGCAGATGATCGTCGACGCCCACGGCGGCGAGATCCGGATCGAAAGCGAAAAGGGGAAGGGGACCCTGGTGATCGTCCTGCTGCCGCAGCGTCCGCCCGGGGAAGAGGACGATTGACCCGACCCCGTCCCCTGCGTTAACATCCACCAGTTTCGGGCCATGCGGCCCGTTTTTTTCGTTTGCGAGGAAAATCAAGGTGAGCCAGAAACTGAAGAGCGAAATCGCCCGCCGGAGAACTTTCGGCATCATCAGCCATCCCGACGCCGGCAAGACCACCCTGACCGAAAAGCTGCTGCTGTTCGGCGGCGCCATCAACCTCGCCGGGGCGGTCAAGGCCCGCAAGGCAGCCCGGCACGCCACCAGCGACTGGATGAAGATGGAGCAGGAACGCGGTATTTCCGTCACCACCTCGGTGATGAAGTTCAACTACCGCGACTACGAGGTCAACCTGCTCGATACGCCGGGGCATCAGGATTTCTCCGAGGACACCTACCGGGTGCTGACCGCTGTCGATTCGGCCCTGATGGTGATCGATTCGGCCAAGGGGGTCGAGACCCAGACCGAGAAGCTGATGGCGATCTGCCGGATGCGCAACACTCCGGTGATCACCTTCATCAACAAGCTCGATCGCGAGGGGATGAGTCCCCTCGACCTGATGGCCGACATCGAGGAGAAGCTGCAGATCGAGTGCGCACCTCTGGCCTGGCCGATCGGCATGGGCAAGCGGTTCAAGGGGGTCTACAATCTTTATCGCCGGCAGCTCAATCTCTTTACCCCGGGCCAGGAAACCCGGAACCAGGACATTCTGACCATCGAAAGTCTCGACGATCCGCGTCTTGATGAGTTGCTCGGCAGTCAGGCGGACGAGCTGCGCGAGGATATCGAGCTGCTCGAGGGGGCGGCCAACCCATTCTGTCTGGAAGACTTTCTCAAGGCACACCAGACGCCGGTCTTTTTCGGCAGCGCCATCAACAACTTCGGCGTGCGCGAGCTGCTCGACGCCTTCGTCGAGCTGGCGCCGCCCCCCGGACCGCGGATGACCGAAACCCGCGAGGTCAGGCCGGACGAGGAACAGTTTTCCGGCTTCGTCTTCAAGATCCAGGCGAACATGGACCCGATGCATCGCGACCGGATCGCCTTTTTACGCATCTGTTCCGGCCGCTTCCAGCGCGGGATGAAGGTACGCCATCACCGTATCGGCAAGGAGATCGGCCTGAACAACGCCATCATCTTCATGGCGCAGGACCGTTCCAACGTCGAGGAGGCCTGGCCCGGTGACATCATCGGCCTGCACAACCACGGCACCATCAAGATCGGTGACACCTTCACCAGCAAGGAGCCGCTCCGCTTCACCGGCATCCCCAGTTTTGCTCCCGAACATTTCCGCCGGGTGCGGCTGAAGAATCCGCTCAAGGTCAAGCAGCTCGACAAAGGGTTGACCCAGCTGGCCGAAGAGGGGGCGGTGCAGGTCTTCCGGCCGCTCATCGGCTCCGACTGGATTCTCGGCGCCGTTGGCGTGCTGCAGTTCGACGTCACCATGGAACGGCTGAAGAACGAGTACGGCGTCGAGGCCGTCTACGAGGGGATCGATTTCGCCGCCGCTCGCTGGGTCGACTGCGACGACCGGAAAAAGCTGGAGGAATTCGAGAGGAAAAACCAGGCCAACCTGGCGCGCGACGCCGAGGGGAACCTGACCTACCTCGCCTCGAGCGAGTGGCGTCTCGGCTATGTGCAGGAACAGTGGCCGGAGATCGTCTTTCACAAGACGAAGGAGCACTGCTGAGGGTTCTGGCGCGAACAGTCAACAAACACAGGGGCCTGTCGTGATGACAGGCCCCTGATTGTCTAGCCGCTGCGGATGTAGTTTTCGAGCTGGGCGATGATGAATTCCTTTTCGGCTACCTGCGCCTTGACCAGATCGCCGATTGAAACCAGACCGATCATTTCGCCCTTTTCCAGGACCGGCAGGTGCCGGCAGCGCTTGTCGGTCATCAGCGCCAGGCCTTCCTCGACCGTGTTGTCCGGCGTGATGTAGCAGACGTCGGTGGTCATGATCTTCTCCACCGGCGTGTTCAGCGAGGAGAGCCCCCGCAAGATCACCTTGCGGGCGTAGTCCCGTTCCGAGATGATGCCGACAACCTCATCGCTCCCCTTGACCACCAGGGCGCCGACGTTGTTTTCCGCCATCTTCTCCAGCGCCTGGTAGACCGTCGCACCGGACGAAATGCCGAGTACCCTGTTGCCCTTGCTGCTGATGACATCCCTGATTGTCTTGGTCATGGCGCCTCCTCATGGCATACTTTTGTGTGGCAGGGCGAAAAAGGCCTTTTTTCAAATCTAGCCGAGGCGTTCCGCTTGTCAAACGGCCGGTGGCCCGGATTGGTCGCCCGCAACCGGGCCGGAGGGTGGGACGGCCGGATGTGAAATCCGCAGAAGGAGAAGATTGCGTATGGTTCATTCACACAAGGATTCGCGCCGACGGATTGTCGAATTGTTGCGGACGGCGAAGCCCGAAGCCGGGGTCACCGTCCGGGGCTGGATCCGAACCGTCCGCCGCGGCAAGGAAGTCAGCTTTCTGGCGGTGAATGACGGCAGCTGCTTTGCCAGCCTGCAGGTTGTGGCCGACAGTGCCGGCCCCCTCGCCGGGGTTCTCGAAAAACTGTCGACCGGCGCTTGCATCGTCGCCAGCGGCGACCTGGTCGAATCGCCCGCCAGCGGTCAGGCGGTGGAGCTGAAGGCCGAGACGATCGACCTGCTCGGCGAGGCCGGTCCCGACTATCCGCTGCAGAAAAAGCGGCACAGTTTCGAGTTTCTGCGCTCAATCGCCCATCTGCGGCCGCGCACCAACAGTTTCGGCGCCGTCTTCCGGGTCCGCAGCCGCCTGGCCTTCGCCGTGCACCGCTTCTTTCAGGAGCGCGGCTTCCTCTACGTGCAGACCCCCATCATCACCGCCAGCGACTGCGAGGGTGCCGGGGAGCTCTTTCGGGTTACCACCCTCGATGCCGACAATCCGCCGCGGGAGCGGGGACGGGTCGATTTTCGCCGCGATTTCTTCGGCCAGCGAACCGGGCTGACCGTTTCCGGGCAGCTGGAGGCGGAACTGTTCGCCACCGCCTTCACCGATGTCTACACCTTCGGCCCGACCTTTCGGGCGGAAAACTCCAACACCAGCCGTCACGCCGCTGAATTCTGGATGATCGAACCGGAGATGGCCTTCTGCGACCTGGCGGCCGACTGTGACCTGGCCGAGGCGTTTCTGCGCTACCTGGTGAAGTCGGTGCTCGAGGAGTGCGCCGACGATCTCGACTTTTTCGACCAGCGCATCGAGAGGGGGCTGATCGACAGGCTGCAGGCTCTGGCCGACGCCCGTTTCGAGCGCATGAGCTATACCCGGGCCATCGAGCTGTTGCAGAAGTCGGGGCAGAGCTTCGAATTCCCGGTCGAGTGGGGCTGCGACCTGCAGTCGGAGCACGAGCGCTGGCTGACCGAACAGTTGGTCGGCGGTCCGGTCTTCGTTACCGACTATCCGAAGGAGATCAAGGCCTTCTACATGCGCCAGAACGACGACGGCAGAACCGTCGCCGCCATGGACCTGCTGGTACCGCGCGTCGGCGAGATCATCGGCGGTTCTCAGCGCGAGGAGCGTTTGGAGCGGCTCGACGCGCGTATGGCCGAGCTCGGCATGGATGCGGCGCCGCTATGGTGGTATCGTGACATTCGCCGCTGGGGCAGCTGCCCCCACGCCGGCTTCGGTCTCGGCTTTGAACGTCTGCTGATGTATGTCACCGGCATGGAGAACATCCGCGACGTCATCCCCTTCCCCCGCACGCCCGGCCACGCCGAATTCTGACCGGCCGCAGCGGACTTTCTTTCGTCGCCGGATGCGGCGAAGCCGATTCGGGTTAAACTGGAGGAGCGGCCAACTGGCCGCTCCCGGACTGCTGAAAAAGACTTGTCTGGCGGCGTTATCCATATTTCTCGGCATTCGACGTACCGTGCCAACAAGTTCGCCTTCTGCCTCGCGATTTCGGATACCTTGCCTCCCGCCTCTTTCAGCAGCCTGGCTTGTCAACCGGCTACTGAAAGAGGTTCGAAATGCTGAAAAGAATTCTGACAACTGAAAATGATGTCGCAGCCCTGGTGATGCGTCTGGCGCTGGGGCTGGTCATGCTGCCGCACGGCCTGCAAAAGACCTTCGGCCTGTTCGGCGGTCACGGTTTTGTCGGCACCTACCGGTATTTCACCGCCACCATGGGATTGCCCGGCGTGCTGGCGGTGCTGGTGATCCTCGCCGAATCCCTTGGCGCTCTGGGGCTGATCGCCGGTTTTCTCACCCGTGTTGGCGCCCTCGGCGTAGCGGCGGTGATGACCGGCGCCATCGTCATGGTCCACTGGCGCAACGGTTTCTTCATGAATTGGTTCGGCAGCCAGCAGGGGGAAGGCTTCGAGTACCATCTGCTGGCCCTGGGCCTGGCCGTTGCCCTGATGATCAAGGGGGGCGGCGCCCTGTCGGTCGATCGCGGCATCTCCAACCGGGATTGAAAAAACAGGGACAGTTCCCGTTTTTTCTGCCGCTCGACCTGACCTGAAACCAGAAGGAGAGAAACGATGACGACCCAAGTTCAGGTAGTTTTCTACAGCACCTATGGTCATGTCTACCGGATGGCCGAAGCGGTGGCCGAAGGGGCACGGCTGGTCGAAAAAACCGAGGTACGCCTGTTGCAGGTGCCCGAACTGATGTCCCAAGAGGCGCTGGAAAAATCGGGAGCCGTGGCCCCGCGCCAGGGTTTCGCCCATGTCCCGTTCGCCGACCCGGCCGATCTGGCCGAGGCGGATGCCATCATCTTTGGCACCCCGACCCGTTTTGGCAACATGGCCGCGCAGATGCGCAATTTCCTCGACCAGACCGGCGACCTGTGGATGCAGGGCAGACTGGTCGGCAAGGTCGGTAGCGTTTTCGCCTCCACCGCCACTCAGCATGGTGGCCAGGAGACGACCCTGACCAGTTTTCACACCACCCTGCTGCATCAAGGCATGATCGTGGTCGGGGTTCCCTATGCCGAACAGCGCCTGCTGAACATGGACGAGATTACCGGTGGGACCCCCTATGGGGCCACCACCCTGGCCGGAATCGACGGTTCGCGCATGCCGAGCGAAAACGAGCTGGCCATCGCCCGTTACCAGGGGCGGCATGTGGCCGAGATCGCAGCCCGGCTCAAGCGTGGTACGTCATGATCAAAAAAATGGTTGTTCAGCGATAGGAACGGTCGGGGAGAATGCCGGTCTTGCGGGGGCGGGTCACTTTCGGCCCGGGTTCGTCGAGGCGGGCCAGGTTTTCGAAATCCTTCTGGATTTCCGGCACTTCGAACAGTTCCTTCTCCAGCAGAAAGAGCATCCGTCGCTGTATGTCCATGCCCGACTTGACCAGTCGGTAGATGATCCGGACGCCGTCGCGGCGGTCGTCCACCCAGCCGGCGGCGCGCAGGTAGGCCAGATGGCGCGAGACGGTCGACTGCGGCAGCTTCAGCGCCCGGGTCAGGTCGCCGACCGAAAGTTCACCCCGGGTCAGCAGCAGCAGGATGCGCAGCCTGGTGGGATCGGACAGGGCTTTGAAAAAACGGGCGAATTCGCGCATGAACCGAATTCTATCCGTTTATCCGGATGTTTCAACCGAATTTTTCCCTTTCGTGGATTTCTCTTCCGCGTTCAGCGCCTCGTACAGGGCGATCTGCTCCGCCAGCGAGAGCTTTTTCCGGCAGCTGCCGGTGCGCAGACAGATGCGGCAGCGGTCGTCCGAACACCATTGACACATGCGGCAGTCGGGGCAGGGATGCTTTTTGTGTTCCATGCCTTTCATTCTACCCCAACCGGCAAATCGCCGTATTTTCCGGTCAAGAAATAGCGGTTCTATGGGGTCGCTTGGCAGCCGACTGTCGGGTTGAGCTGGTGGGCGGTACGGGGGGAACAGAAGGCGGTTGTTTTGTCAGCCGTTAGCGCGGCACCAGCTGTTGCAACTCAGGCGGCAGTTTCTGGCGCTGCAGGCGCAGGTAGGAGAGTTCCACCCCTTCGGCGGCCAGCAGCAGCAGAATCCCGACCAGAATGCCGGTGACGGGTAGTGGCCATCGGGTCAGCAGCGGCCAGCAGAGCAGCATGAAAAGGCATTTGACCAGGGTCGAGCGGCCGAGCTGACCGGTGCGGCGGGCGCCGGCGAACCAGCCGCGCAGCAGGTTGCTGCCGCCGTAGAGCAGCGGAAAGACGGCGCAGCAGGCCAGGGCCGGAGCCAGGTAGCGCCGCAGGTCGGGGGCAACGCCGAGCAGATCGCCCAGCACCGGCTGCGACAGGGGGCCGGCCACTACCAGCAACAGCAGACCCATGCCGCTGGCGACCCGGAAGTGGAAGCGTACCAGCGCCCGGTAATCGTCGTCCTGCCGAACAAGGGTCAGGTAGGCCTGCTGCAGGTTGCGCATGGGACCGGCGAGGAGAAAGAGCAGGCCGCGGATGACGCCGAAGGCGGCCAGGGCCATGGCGGCGTCGGGCAGCCGGCCGAGAATGGCGTTGATCAGCAGCGGAATGGTCTGCTGCAGGCACGACGACCAGGCCAGGGGAAAGGCGTAGCGCAGAATGGCGCCGGTCGATTCTTCCGCATCGTCGGCCGGCAGCGGCTGGTGGATGCGCCAGGCGAGAAAGATCATCACCAGGGTCTCGATGATCACGCAGCCGACCAGGGCGAAGGCCCCCAGGGCGGCGCCGGAGAAGTGATCGTCGCCCCAGGCGAGCAGCATGAAGAGTCCTCCCACCCGGACGCCGGTGGCCAGGGAGACCAGACCGGTGCGCCGGGCCCGGATCACCAACCCCTGGCAGAAGCCGCGCAGGCCGGTGAAGAAGGGGAGGATGAAAAGGATGCCGAGGGCCCGTCGCGCTTCCTTCACCACCTCCGGCGGAGCGCCGAGCAGCCGTTCGAGCACCCAGATGCCCACCGGCGTGAAGGCCATGAGGCCGAGCATGGCGGCGACATAGGCGGCGACCAGCAGCACGAAGAGGAGCACGCCCCGCCACGACCGGCGGCCGCGGACCATGGCGATGGTGACCGTGTGGTTCTGGTAGGAGGGAGAGGCGACGAAGAGGTGCACCACCATGGCGACGGAAAAGCCGGCCAGGGCGGTGACGTAGTCCTCGAGTCGCGCCAGTCCGCCGTTGATGACGGTATGGGAGACGCTCATCAGCTGCACATTGAGCAGCAGGGGAAAGAAGAAAAGGGCGATCTCCTTCTGTCCCAGCCGGGTTCGGGTCACGGCCCGACCCCCATCAGATCGGCCAGCTCGGCGACCGAGGCGGCCCGCAAATCGGGCGTTTCTCCGTCTTCATGGCCGTAGCCCCAGCCACAGAAGCAGCTTTTGATTCCGGCGGCCTTGGCCGCCCGCAGGTCGGTGTGGTGGTCGCCGATCATCAAAGTCCGTTCCGGCGGGATGTCGAGAACGCGCAGAACCTCGTGGATCGGTCGGGGGTGAGGTTTCTTTTCCGGGAAGCTGTCGCCGCCGACGATGATGCGGAAATGGCGGGCCAGATCGAGCCGTTGCAGGATTTCGTGGGCCATCCGGTCGGGCTTGTTGGTGACCACGGCCAGCGGACGGGGCTGCAGCCGGACGAGCAGTTCCGGAACTCCGTCAAAGGGAAGGGTGCTGTCGGTCAGGTGCTGCCGGTAGATGGCGAGGAACCGTGCCAGCCGGGTTTCGCTGAACAACCCTTCCGGCAACAGCCGCTGCAGCAAAAGCCGGGAGCCGTCGCCGATACAGGTCCTGACCCGCCCGGCGCTGACCGGCGGCAGCCCCAGCTCGCCTCGCAACTCGTTGGCGGCGATGGTCAGGTCGGGCAGGGAGTCGATCAGGGTGCCGTCGAGATCGAAGATGAAGGCCTGAAAATCCATGCCGTTATCGTCAGTTCCTCGCGCCGAAGATGGCGGTGCCGATGCGGATCAGGGTGGCACCCTCTTCGATGGCGGTTTCGAAGTCGTGGCTCATGCCCATGGAAAGTTCCCGCATCTCGACGCCGGGCAGGCCGGCCGCCGCGATCTGCTCCGCCAGCCGGCGCAGCCGGCGGAAGTAGGGGCGGACATCCTCCGGATTCTCCGCGTAGGGCGGCAGGGTCATCAGGCCGCGGATGCGGACCCCCGGCAGCTCGGCGATCTGCGGGACCAGTTCCAGCACCTCGTCCTCGGCGGCGCCGCGCTTGCTCTCCTCGCGCGCCAGGTTCACCTGCAGCAGAATGTCGGCGACGCTCGCCTCTTTCTGCCACTGGCGACTGATCTCGCGCGCCAGGCTCAGGCGGTCGACCGAGTGGATCAGCGTCACCCGTCCGCGCAGGTACTTGACCTTGTTGCTCTGCAGGCCGCCGATGAAGTGCCATTCGACCGGCGCGGCGACCAGCGGCGCCTTCTCCATCAGTTCCTGCACGTAGCTTTCGCCGAACAGCTGCTGGCCGGCCCGGTGGGCCTGTTCGATGTCGGCGGCGGGTTTTTTCTTGCTCACCGCGACCAGTCGCACATCGTTCGGATCGCGGTCGCAGCGGGCGCAGGCGTTTTCGATTCTCCGCCGGATGGCGGCAAGGCGTTCGCTGATGGTCATCTTTGCCTCCCCGGATTGGCCAGCGGACGGGCGGCTCCCATCCGCTGCAGAGTGTCGAGCAGTTCGCACAGCGGCAGGCCGACGACGTTGGTGTAGCTGCCTTCGATGCGGCGGACCATGAAGGTGCCGATGCCCTGGATGGCGTAGGCGCCGGCCTTGTCGGCCGGTTCGCCGGTGGCGATGTAGGCGGCGATGTCCGCCTCGGAAAGCTCGCGGAAAAAGACCTCGGTGCAGACCGCCTCGGCTTCGCAGCGATTCCGCTCGCGGTCGTAGACGGCATAGCCGGACCAGACCTGGTGTTGCCGGCCCGACAGACTGCGCAGCATGGCCGCCGCCTCGATCTCGTCGGCCGGTTTGCCGAGGATGCGGTCGTCAAGCACCACGACCGTGTCGCTGCCGATAAAAAACCGGCCCGGCTGCCCGGGCCGGCCGGCGACTTCGCGGGCCTTGGCCTCGCTCAGTCGCCTGACATGTCCGGCCGGGGACTCCCCGGCGATTTCGTCTTCGCTGATGTTGGAGGGCACCACCGAAAAGGAGATGCCGACCCGTTCGAGCAGTTCGCTCCGCCGCGGCGACGCCGAGGCGAGAACCAGTTGCGATGCGCTGTCTGTCATGCGTGAGATTCCCCGCTGAGGTGGTCTGGATGAAACCTGAATCAGCGAGCTCATCACCGGCGGATAGCGCAAGTCATTGACCTGTCTGTGTTTCCCAAGAATCGCCGGCGAACCTGTGGGTGCACATGTGATTTTTGGGAAACCCATTCAGGCCAGGCACTTGCACTCTCCATCCGGCATGAACCCACTGATTCAGGTGAGAAACTGATTGTAGTTGGAAGTGCCGCGGATGACAAGACGGCGGGCAACGGAGGGTCAGATGAAGACGATCTTCTCCCGTCCGATGGCGGCGTCGAAGACCTGCACCTGGTTGCGGCCCTTCTCCTTGGCCTTGTAGAGGGCCCGGTCGGCGGCGTCGAGCAGGGCTTCGGCGGAATCGCCGTCGTGGGGATAGCTGGCCAGGCCGATGCTGACGGTCAGGCGTCCGCCGGGCAGGTAGTCCTCCTGGTAGAAGGACTCGCGTTCGATGCTGTGCCGGATGCGCTCGGCCGCCAGTCGGGCCGGTTCGGAGCCGGTTTCGGGCAGCAGGATGCAGAATTCTTCGCCGCCGTAGCGGGCGACGGTGTCCATCTCGCGCGCCGACCGGCGCAGCATCTGTCCCAGTTTTTTCAGCGCCTTGTCACCGGCGATGTGGCCGCAGCGGTCGTTGTAGAGCTTGAAGTGGTCGAGGTCGAGCATCAGCACCGAAAATTCCTGCTTCTGCCGGCTGCTGCGGTTCAGCTCCTCTTCCAGCCGCTGGTCGAGGAAGCGTCGGTTGTGCAGGCCGGTGAGGGCGTCGTTCCAGGAGAGCTTTTCCAGCAGGCTGGCGCGCTCCAGGGTGTCGGCCCGCTTGACCAGGCCGCCGGCATGTTCGAGGAACTGCTCGAGCACTTTCATGTCGGCGACGGTGAAGGCGCTTCGGTCCTGCTTGTCGCTCAGGTTGAGAACGCCGACGATCTTTCCCTCGCAGCAAAAGGGCAGGCTGATGAAGGAATGGGTTTCGAAACGGGGGCGTTTTTCCTGGATGAACCTCTTGTCCTGGTTGATGTCGTGCACCAGTATGGGGCTGCCGGTGGCGGCGACCTGTCCGGCGATGCCCTGGCCGCGTTGCAGTTTCAGGTTGCGCGCCAGCTGCTTGTTCAGCCCCAGGGAGGCGGTAATCACCAGTTTCTTCTGGCTGTCGTCGAACAGCATCAGCGATCCCTTGCCGGCGTCGCACAGCTCGGCTGCCATTTCCACCACCCCCTGGTAGAAGTGTTGTGAATTTTCCAGCTGGGCCAGGCGGCTGATCATGCCGACCAGTTTTTTCGACCGGTTGCTTTCTTCTTCCCGGTTCTGTCGCCGGCGCAGGCGCACCAGCTTGTCGGCCACCCGGCCGGCAAGCAGCTCGATGATCATCAGGTCACGGGTGGCCAGCTCGGTGTCGAACAGGGAGAGAAAACCGATCAGCCGGCCGTCGACTACCAGCGGCAGGCAGGTCAGGTGGTCGGTTTCGAGATAGGGAAAGAGTTTTTTCAGCTTTTCCCCGCGCAGCACCAGGATGCGGTGGTGTTGGTGGCGCAGCAGCTCGCTGCTGCGCTGTGGACCGAGGCGGATGGCCCCGTTGTCGAGACCGAGAATCCCCTTGAGCACCAGCTGTCGTTTCTTGCCCTGCGGATAGAGGATGGCGATGCGCGGAACGTTGAACAGGATGGTCAGGGTTTCGCTGAGCAGCTCCAGCACCAGGTCGACGCTGCTGGCCCGGTCGATTTCCGGACCGAGGTCGGAAACGGTGTTGATCAGGTCGATGGTCCGCTCGTAGGCGCGGACGTAGTAGTTGTCCCGGCCGAGCAGCGGCATGATGTTGTAGATGTTGTCGACGACCTTCTGGACGTCGAGGCGGGTGACGCAGGGCAGGCGTTCCCACTCTTCGAGAAAGTAGATGCCGTTGAGCCTGTGCTCGCGGATGAAGTTTTCGAGGTGCTCGAGGTCGACGAATTTTTCCCGCACGCCGCCGCCGAGCAGCAGACAGTCTTTCTGTTGCAGATCCTTGAAGGGGATGACGAAATTCAGCAGGCCGGTGGCGCAGCGGAAGATGCGCGATCGGCAGTTTTCGGCGGCGCGGGTGGTTTCGTCGATGTAGGTCTTGTGGCAGGAATCGACACAGAGCCAGCTTTCGCCGAACAGGCCGCACATGCGCGTTCGGTCGCCCCGTTTGGCGATCAGTTCCGATGCGCTGAAGACGGCGAGATTGTAGTCCCTGATGAAGGAGAATTCCCGCAGGGTGTCCAGCATCTCGACCGGGTCGGCAATGATACAGGCTTCGTTCGACATGTCTCCCCTGTGAACACGGCCCGGCGGTCCTGGTGGCGGTCGTTTCCCTCGTTTATGGAACGGGATCTTTCAGGACCGAATATATCAACAATAAAGGAAAGGGGCCGGTTCGACAAGAAGTTAGGGGACTTTCCCGGCGGGGGAGCAGCGAAAGCGGGTTCGGGATCAGCTGTCGGCCGGGGGGCGGCCGGCCCAGGCGTCCAGGTCGCGCAGGGCCCGCTCGGCCAGAGCCAGACGCTTTTCGCTGCGCTTGCGGATCTTCCTCTCCAGCGGAGGAAAGAGACCGTAGGTGACGTTCATTGGCTGGAAGTCGGCCGGATCGCTTTCTTGCAGGTGGGTCAGCAGGGCTCCGAGGGCGGTGGTCGGCGGTGGCGGCAACGGCTGGCGGTCGCGGGCCAGGTCGCTGACGAAACAGCCGGCGAGATAGCCGCAGGCCGCCGATTCGACGTAACCTTCGACGCCGGTGATCTGGCCGGCGAAGAGCAGGTGCGGTGCTTCGTTCAGCTGCAGCCAGCGGTTCAGGCAGCGCGGAGCGTTGATGAAGGTGTTGCGGTGCATGCTGCCGAGGCGGGCGAAGCGGGCCTGTTCCAGGCCGGGGATCATGCGGAAGATGCGCCGCTGTTCCGGCCAGGTCAGCTTGGTCTGGCAGCCGACCATGTTGTAGAGCTCGCCGCTGCGGTCGTCCTGCCGCAGCTGAACGACGGCGAAGGGCTCGCGGCCGGTGCGCGGGTCGGGCAGGCCGACCGGCTTGAAGGGGCCGAAGGCGAGGGTCATCTCGCCCCGTTCGGCGAGCACCTCGATCGGCATGCAACCTTCGAAATGAACGGCCTTTTCGAAATCGCGGGTCGGTACCTTTTCGGCGGCGACCAGTTCCGCGACCAGCTTCAGGTAGGTGTCCCGGTCGAGGGGGCAGTTGATGTAGTCCTTGCCGCCCCGGTCGTGGCGCGAGGCGCGCCAGGCGATGGTCAGGTCGATGGATTCGGCTTCGACGATGGGTGCGATGGCGTCGTAGAAGTAGAGATGTCGCTCGCCGGTGAGCCGGCGGATGTCCTCGGCCAGCGCGTCGCTGGTCAGCGGACCGCTGGCGACGACGGTCCAGCCCTGCCGCGGCAGTTGCCTCACCTCGCCGCGCACGACGTCGATCAGCGGATGGTGCTCGACGGCTTCGGTGACGGCGGCGGCGAATTCCTCCCTGGCCACGGCCAGGGCGCCGCCGGCGGGAATGGCGGTCTTGTCGGCACAAGCGATAAAAAGGCTGCCCAGCCGGCGCAGCTCTTCCTTGAGCAGGCCGACGGCATTGTTCAGACCGGCGCCGCGCAGGCTGTTGGAGCAGACCAGCTCCGCCATCTGGTCGGAGTGGTGGGCTGGACTCTTGCGCTCCGGTTTCATTTCGCACAGCACCACGGGAATGCCGCGCCGGGCGATCTGCCAGGCGGCCTCGGTACCGGCGAGACCGCCGCCGATGACGGTTATCGGGGTGTCGGGCATGGAAAAAAAAGGCGATTTCCGCTCATTTTTTGGCGGCCGGTTTTTCCGGTGGCACCAGGGTTTCCTGGAAATCGCAGTCCTCCCTGGGACATTTGCGCACCGTGCCGTAGCGCTTGGTGGTCTTTTCAGTGGTGATGGCGAAGCCGCACTTCGGGCAGGGCTCGGCCTTCGGCAGATCCCAGAGGGCGTACTTGCACTTGGGATAGTCGCCGCAGGAATAGAAAACCTTGCCCCGCTTGCTGGTCTTCTCCATCAGCTCGCCGTTGCCGCACTCGGGACAGGTGATGCCGAGCCCCTTCGGCTTGACCAGAGGCTGGATGTTGCGGCAGTCGGGATAGGCGCTGCAGGCCAGATACTTGCCGTAGCGGCCCTGCTTGATCAGCATCTTCGCGCCGCATTTGTCGCAGCTCTGGTCGGAATAGACCGGTTCTTCCGGCTCCTGCTTCTGGTCGGCGGCCAGCGGTTCGGTATGTCGGCAGTCGGGAAAGCCGCTGCAGGCGAGAAACTTGCCGCGCCGCCCGAGCTTGATGACCAGGCCGCGGCCGCACTCCGGGCAGTCGCGATCGGTCTTTTCGGTGGTGACCTCCGCCTTGCTGACCTCCTGCTCCTTTTGCCGCAGCAGGTTGATGAACGGCTCCCAGAATTCGCGCAGCACCTGGCGCCACTGCTGTTCGCCGCGGGAGATGGCGTCGAGGCGCTCCTCCATGCGGGCGGTGAAGTCGTAGTCGACGTACTGGGTGAAATGCCTGGTCAGCAGGTCGCTGACCACCATGCCGGTGTCTTCGGGGTAGAAGGTTCTTTTCTCCAGCCGGACATACTTGCGGTTGACCAAAGTCTGGATGATGGAGGCGTAGGTCGAGGGACGGCCGATGCCGTTCTCCTCCAGGGTCTTGACCAGGCTCGCTTCCGTGTAGCGCGGCGGCGGCTGGGTGAAGTGCTGTTCGGGCAGCAGCTGCTGCAGTTCGAGGGTCTCGTCCTGCTGCAGGGGAGGCAGCAGACCGCTTTCTTCATCCTGCGGCTCGTCGGTCCCCTCGGTATAGAGCTGCATGAAGCCGGGGAAGCGGATCACCTGGCCGGTCGCCCGCAGGGTGAAGCGGTCGGCGGCGATGTCGACGGTGGTGGCGTCGAGCACGGCGGCGGCCATCTGCGAAGCCACCGTGCGCATCCAGATCAGGCGATAGAGCTTGTACTGGTCGGGTGAGAGGAATTTCTTCACCTCCTCCGGGGTGCGCCGCAGGCTGGTGGGGCGGATGGCCTCGTGCGCTTCCTGGGCGTTCTTGGCCTTGTTGCGGAAGGCCCGCGGCCGGGCGAGGGCGTATTCGTCCCCGAACCGCTCCCGGATCAGTTCCCGGGCCTCGTCGGTGGCGACCCTGGAGAGGACCACCGAGTCGGTTCGCATGTAGGTGATCAGGCCGACCGGGCCTTCGCCGATATCGATCCCCTCGTAGAGCTTTTGCGCCAGCTGCATGGTCTTGCGGGCTGAAAAGCCGAGTTTGCGGCTGGCTTCCTGCTGCAGGGTGCTGGTGGTGAAAGGCGGTGCCGGATTGCGCTTTTTCTGTTTTGTTTCCAGGCTGGCAACCCGGTAGGTCTGGCCAGAGAGCTGCTGCACCAGCTGTTCCGCCTCCTGCCGGCTGCCGATGGCCAGCTTGTCGAGCTTCTTGCCGTCGACGGCGTGCAGCCTGGCCTTGAATACCTTTTTCGACTGGCCGCTCAGCTCGGCTTCGATGCTCCAGTATTCCCGGCTTTCAAAGGCATTGATCTCTTTTTCCCGTTCGCAGATCAGACGCAGGGCGACCGACTGCACCCGTCCGGCGGACAGGCCGTAGCGGATCTTCTTCCATAGAAAGGGAGAGAGGTTGAAGCCGACCAGGTAGTCGAGGATCGAGCGTGCCTGCTGAGCGTCGACCAGCGGCGCGGAAATGCTGCCGGGATGGGCCAGGGCCTCGCGGATGGCGTCGCGGGTGATTTCGTGAAAGGTCACCCGGCTGACTCGGGGGCTGCCGGTGTCCGGATCGATGCCGAGCGCCTGCAGCAGATGCCAGGCGATGGCCTCGCCTTCGCGGTCGGGGTCGGTTGCCAGGATCAGTTCGTCGGCGTTTTTCGCCTTTTTTTTCAGGCTGGCAATATGCTTGCGGCTTTCGGGCAGGATCTGGTAGCGCGGTTCGAAATCGTTGTCGACATCGACCGATCCCTGCTTGCTCGGCAGGGCCCGGACATGACCGTAGGACGCCAGGACCTTGTAGCCGGGACCGAGGAATTTCTCGATGGTTTTCGCCTTGGCGGGCGATTCGACGATGACCAGTGATTTAGCCATGGGCTGTTCGGTTCTCTTTGCCGGAAAGTCGGGTCAAAATCAAAAAGGCTGCGGACAGGTCCGCAGCCCGGTGTCGACGGCGTCAGTGATAGAGACGCGACCAGTCGTCCTTCATGAAGCAGTCGACCTCCCTCTGCCAGTGCTCCTGGGTGTGTGAGAAGAGGACCAGCGCCGTCAGCGACTTGATCTCCTCCAGGCTGATCTCCTCGTCGTGCAGGCGTGAGGCCCGGTCGATGATCTCTTCCTGCAGCTCGTCGTCGAGGATGCCCAGAGAGCGCAGCCGCACGAGAAAGCCCCGCGCTTCCAGGGAAAGCAGCTGCTCCTCGTCGAAGGTGTAGACGCGGCTGGTTGGCTGCTTCAGCTCGACGGCGCCGTTCTGGCGGCGGTTTTCGATGGAGATCCGCTCCATCCAGGTGAAGGCTGCGTCAATCTCTTCGGCGTCGAATCCTTCGCCGAGCAGTTCCTCGACGATATCGCTTTCACTGAAGAACTCGCGTTCTTCCATGACATACTGGGCGATCAGACTGACGATGGCCAGAACCCTGTCACGCACGTAGGCAGCTCGCTTCCTGGTGTGCCGCGCCCGGTTTCAGCAGGAGCGGACGTAATAGCCTCCGGGCTGCTGGACGACCAGCCCGGCAAGTTCCAAGTGCAGTAAAATATCGGAAACCTCGGGGGGTGTCAAGCCGCTTTTCCGGATGATCTCGTCGCCGTGAACTGGATCAAAGCTTAATAATTTCAACATGTTGCGTTCTTGCTCCGATAGGTTGGCGGTGGCTGTTTCCCCGGTTTGGACCTGGCGTCCCGCAAGTCGGCCCCGCCACAGAACCTCGAGAATGTCGCGACTTTCGGTGACGACGCGGGCGCCGTCCTTCAGCAACTGGTTGACGCCGTCGCCTGTTGCCTGGCCGACCGGGTTGGGGACGGCGAAGACTTCGCGGCCGGTTTCCAGGGCGAATTCGGCGGTGTGCAGCGAGCCGCTGCCCTTGGCCGCCTCGACGATGAGCACGCCGCGCGCCAGGCCGCTGATCAGGCGGTTACGTCCGGGGAAATGGCCGGCCAGCGGAGGCGTCCCGGGGGCATATTCGGAAAGCAGGGCTCCCCGGCTTTCGATCTGGTGAAAGAGGCGGGTGTTCTCAGGTGGATAGACCCGGTCGATGCCGCAGCCGAGAACGGCGACGGTGGTGCCGGTGGCCAGAGCGCCCCTGTGGGCGGCGGTGTCGATGCCGCGCGCCAGACCGCTGACGATGCAGATACCGCAGGCGGCCAGTTCGCCGGCGATCTCTTCTGTAAAGGCCAGCCCCCGCGCGCTTGCCCGGCGGGAGCCGACAATGGCGAACATCTCCTGGTCGGGAAGGCGGCCGCGCAGATAGAGCAGGGCCGGCGGATCGGGTATCTGGCGCAGCAACGGCGGGTAGTTGTGGTCGTCCCAGTAGGTGAGCAGGTCGACCTGCAGCTGTTCCAGCCGTTCAAGGATCTTTTCCAGACGGGAATCGTCGTTGGCGGGGCGCCCGGCGGCGACGTCGGCGCGGATGCCGCAGCGCTGGCACCAGTCGGCAGCCGGCGCCTGCAGGGCATCTTCGGGGCTGCCGTAGGTTTCGATCAGGCGGAAAATGCTTTTGCGGCCCAGGCCGGGGGTCAGGTGCAGGCGCAGCCAGGCTCTTTTCATCCACGCGTCCATGCGCAAGCCCTCAATAGCATCCTGATGGTCAAGAAAAAAGGATTGGTCCGTAACAGACCAACCCTTTTCTTTTCAGCATTTCAATTGATCGTCATTCGTCGATGGTGACGACCCTGTCGCCCCGCAGCAGGGGTTCCACCGCCTTGAGGATCAGGGCGGTGGCGGTGTCAGGGGTGGTTTCCAGAATCAGGATCGAGCCGAGCAGCATGTCGGGCAGCTTCAGTTCGGTTTTCACGAGTGCATGCTTGGAGGGCTTGCGTTCGCGGGTGACATAGAGCATGTTGCCCGCTTCGATTCCCTGGTTGCTGCCCAGATCGATGTAGATGATATCGTTCTGCCCCAGGCCGATCTTGTCCTGTTTGGCGGCGACGATGACGCCGCTGGCGGGGCGGGTCGATTTTTTCAGGCTGATCTCCGTCTGCGGCGGCATGAAGGGAACCATCAGGTGCGAGCGGTGGATCTCGCGCGAGGCGCTGAGAATGCGGCCGGTGGCGACCTGCTCGTTGACGGCGACGATTTCCACCGTTCCGACCTCGTTGACCATGCGGCCGAAGGGCTCGCCGGTCACCGGGTGCGTGATCTCCTTGCCGACCTCGACCAGGGAGAAGACGTTGCCGACCGTCACGTCGTCCAGGTTCTTCATCTGGCAGAAGACGGTATCACCGGTGGCCATCATCAGCCTGTCGTCGGTGGCGTCGACGATGGTGCCCGCGCTGTCGATCTGATCCAGGGTGATGAAGCCGGCTGCCGTGTCCATGGTCCGGATGACCACTTCTTCTACCGGTTCGGGCGCCGGTTCCTTCTTGGCCGGTTCGGGGACGGCGGGCTGTTCGGCCGGCTTCTCCTTTTCGACGACCTCGGGGACGATTTCGATCCGGCCGTCGTAGATGCGCACTTTCTGACCGGGATAGATCAGGTGCGGATTGGCGATGAACGGATTGTTCGACCAGAGATTGGGCCAGTAGTAGGGATCCTTGAGAAATCTCTGGGAAATGCCCCAGAGGGTGTCCCCCTTCTTGATGACATAGGTTCTGGCCGCCGGTTCGTCCCCGGCGAGGGCGGTGGAAGCGACCAGCAGCGACAGGGCCAGAAACAGCAGTAATGTCCTTTTCATGCAAACCCCCTAGGCATGGACCTGAGCAGGTGGGCCGCTTTCCCCGCCCGTGTCAGGGCGAAGTGAGCTTGCGGGCGGCCGCGCTGTCAGGAAAGTTCAGCCGAAGCTTTTGCAAAGCCTGTTCCGCCAGGACCGGCTGACCGAGTTGTCGATAGATGTCCACCAGGCGCAGCAGGGCGTCCGGGGTCCTGCCCGGATTGCCGGACCGGGTCAGCCCGGCCACTTTCTCGAATTCCACCGCCGCACGGCTCAGCAGATGTTGCCGGTAGAAGGATTCGGCCAGCCAGTACTGGGCGTTGCCCGCGAAGGCGTTTTCCGGATAGCGGCTGACGAACGTCCGGAAGGCGTCGGCCGCCTCGGCGTAATGTCCGGAGGCGTGCAGGGAAAAGGCCTGCAGGTAGAGCCGGTTGGGCGACAGGTCTTCCGGAGCCTGCGGTTCTGCGACCTGGCGGTTCGGCCGGCCGGCTTCAGGGCTGGCGATTTGGCGGCTTGGGGTGCCCATTTGCGGGGGCTGATCCGCGGGCCGGGGCTGGCTCGGCCGTTCTTCGAGCTGTTTCTGCAGCAGGGCGAGGCGGCTTTCGAGCACCTGCAGCCTGCGGCTCGTCTCCTCCTGCGCCTGCCGCAGCTCGGCCAGTTCCCGGTTCGGCGCCGGAGCCGGGCCGGGTGTCGTCGCCGGCACGGGAGCGCAGGCGGCCAGCAGCAGGGCCGGCAGTATCCATTTCCAGCTGTTCATGGGGGTGATCGCCATGCCTTTCCCGGGGGGACCGCAGACCCCTCTTAAGCGAAATTCACTAAAAAGTATAAGGTTTTATGCTTCCTGTCAAGCGACACAACAAGACTGCCATCTTCGCCGGCGGCTGTGCTAAGCTCGAGACCGGATGCCGGTCGGGCGCGCTGCCTTCGCCGGTGGTGGAAGACACGGTTGCTGGGAGATGTTTGCCGATGGCACAGATCGAACTGCTGGCCCCGGCCGGCGACATGGAAAAACTCGAAACAGCTCTCGATTTCGGCGCCGACGCCGTCTATGTCGGCGGCGCCGAGTTCGGTTTGCGGGCCCAGGCGGGCAATTTCGACCTGGAGGCCCTGCGTCGCGCCGGAGCGCTCTGCCGCGAGCGCGGCCGGCGCCTCTATCTGACACTCAACGCCTTTCTGCGCCAGGAAGAGCTGCCGCGGCTGCAGGATTTTCTCGAGGAGCTCAGGCCGCTGGAGCTGGATGCCTACATCGTTTCCGATCCCGGCGTGCTGGCGCTGGTGCGAACGATCGATCCCGAACGGGAGATCCATCTGTCCACCCAGGCCAACACCACCAACGCCGCGGCGGTCGCCTTCTGGCGACAGGCCGGAGTCAGGCGGGTCAACCTGGCGCGAGAACTTTCGCTCGAGGAGATCCGCCAGCTGGCGGCCGCCACCGATGTCGAGCTGGAGGTTTTCGTCCACGGCGCCATGTGCGTCGCCTGGTCCGGCCGCTGCCTCATCTCCTCGGCACTGACCGGCCGCAGCGCCAACCGGGGCAACTGCGCCCAGCCGTGCCGCTGGTCGTGGACATTGCAGGAGACGACCCGCCCGGGCGAGCACTTCACCCTGGAGGAGGATGCACGCGGCAGCTACCTGTTCAACAGCCGTGATTTGCGGCTGCTCGAGCATCTGCCGCAGCTGCTGGCCTGCGGGGTGAAGAGCCTGAAGATCGAGGGGCGGATGAAGAGCCGTTACTATGTAGCGGCGGTCACCCGGGTCTACCGGGCTGCCATCGATGCCTGGCGGCGGGAACCGGAGAACTGGCGCTGCGATCCGCTCTGGCTGGAGGAGCTGGACAAGGTCAGTCACCGTCCCTATGACAGCGGTTTTCTCTTCCCCCGTCCGGATGCGGCCACCGAGACGGTATCGAGTCGCTATCTGCGCAGCTGCGACTTTGTCGGTGTGGTGCTGCAGGTCGATGACGCCGGCGGCCTGGTTGAGGGGCGCAACCGTTTTCTTGCCGGCGAAACCCTGGAGCTGATCGGACCCGCCATGCGCACCTCGGCCTTCCGGGTGGAGGCGATGACCGCCGCTGACGGGCGGCCGCTGACCGCGGCCCATGCCGGCTACCGGGTGCGGATGGCCCTTCCGGCCGGCGCCCGGCCGGGCGATCTGCTGCGCCGGCCGGCGGCCGGCGGCTAGCCGACCGACCAGGTCCGGCCGCTGAGCACGTCGCAGCAGCTGAGGAGGCCGCCGTAGACGGCGCCGGTATCGAGGCCGATGCGGCCGGTACGCAGCAGGGGAGCCGTCTGTGGGGTGTGCCCGAAGACCACGGTGGCGCCGAAGTCCTCGTCGCTGGCGATGAATTCCTGCCGGATCCAGAGCAGATCCTCCTCGCGCTGCTCCGCGACAGGGATACCTGGACGCAGGCCGGCGTGAACGAAGATGAAGCCCGCTTCCCGGTGCAGGCAGGGCAGGGCGCGGAAGAAGTCCCGGTGCGACTGCGGAATCTGCGGGACGCCCCGGTGCCGGTAGGAAGCGAGAGTCGTCGCGCCGCCGTTGGCGAGAAACAGCAGCCGCTCGTGGCCGTCCAGGTAATCGAGCAGCATCTGTTCGTGATTGCCGCGAAGAAAGACAGTGGCGGGCAGCCGTTTCCGCAGTTCGAGCAGCGTCTCGATCACCTGGCGGCTGTCGCGGCCGCGGTCGATGTAGTCGCCGAGAAAGATCAGGCGGTCGTCCGGACGGGGGCGCACTTCGGCGAGCAGGCGCAACAGCAGTTCGTGGCAGCCGTGAATGTCGCCGACCGCCAGCAGGCGGCCGCCCTGGAACCTCAGGCCAACATCCTTTTGCTCCATGGTCATACTCAATTATAGCCGAGGGAGGGAAGAACGGACGCGGAGATAACGGAACGCCTCGGGATGATTTGACAAAAGCGAAATCTGCTCCGACAATAACAATCTAGACGCCCGGTCGGGAGGGCCGACGTCTGCTATGATTGACAGAAGATGGACGAGCGAATTTACAGCGGCCGCATTCTGAGTCTGCACCGGGAAAGACACCGTCTGCCCGACGGTCGGCAGGCCGATTTCGAGATCGTGCGTCATCCCGGAGGCGCCGGTGTGCTGCCGGTGACCGCCGACGGCGAGCTGGTGCTGCTGCGGCAGTTTCGGCCGGTGGCGGGCGGCGAAGTGATCGAGATACCCGCCGGCCGGCTCGAGGCGGAGGAATCCCCCCGCGCCTGCGCCGAACGGGAACTGCGCGAGGAAGCGGGACTGGCGGCCGGATGGCTGAAGCCGCTGGGCTGGTACTGGAGCAGCGTCGGGTTCTGTGACGAGCGGATTCATCTTTTCGTTGCCGGCGATTTGCGGCAGGTCGGGCAGCGGACGGAGAGCGACGAGTTCATCGAACCCTTCCGGGTCGGTCTCGACCGGGCGCTGGCGATGATCGCCGAAGGCCGTATTCGCGACGGCAAGACCATGCTCGCCATGCTGCGTCTGGCGCAGGAAGGCGGCGTGCCATGAACGTGCGGGCCAGGGTGGTGCGCCGGTCCCGTGTGCGGGCGGCCGTCTTTTACTGGCTGGTGCTGCCGGGCCTGGTCGTCGTCGTCGGTCTGCTGCTCGACCGGCTCTTCGGCTGGCGTGCCTGGCCCTGGAGTCTGTCGGTCCTGATCGCGGCCGTGCTGCTGGTGATTGGCGGCAGTCTGCTGGTGCAACGGGCGACAGCCGATTTCGCCTTTTACGGCCAGGGGACGCCGGCGCCCCAGGACCCGCCGAAGCGACTGGTGACCGACGGTGTCTATGCCTGGTGCCGGCATCCGATGTGGCTCGGCTACGATCTGGCTGCCCTGGGTGTAGTGCTGCTCTGGCGGTCGCCGGCGATGCTGCTGATCTGCTATCCGCTCTTTCTGCTGCTGCAGCTGCGGTTCCTGTTGCGGCGGGAGGAGCCGAGACTGTTGCGCCGCTTCGGCGCAGAATACCAGCGGTACCGCCAGCAGGTTCCGCTGCTGCTCCCCCGGCCGGGTCGGGGCAAGGAAAAGGGATGAGCCTGTTCAGCCTGCGACATCTGCTGCCCTCGGTCCGCGAACACCGGAAGGTGGAAGCCGAAATCTACCGGCTGCTCGGCGAGACCCTGGACAAGGACTACGTCAAGCCGCCGCCGCCGCCGGCCGGCCTGTTGCGCTACGCCCAGCGTCACATTTTCTCCATTCTCTTTCTCGCCGTCTATCGGGCCATCGGCATTCCCGAAGAGCGGCGTCTGCTCTACGGAACCATCAATCACGCCATTCGCGGCATCGTCACCGGCACCGACAATCTGCTCGACGACGAATACAAGGAGATGCTCCCCCTGCGTTTTCCGGAGCGGGCGACCCGCTTCAAGAGCGTCATGCACATCCTGCTGTTCGACCGCTTTCTCTTCCGGGTGCTCGACGAGGCCGCAGCCCGGGGGCTGCTGCCCGAGGGCCGGCGGCAGCTGGTGCAGCAGAAGATCTTTCAGGCGATGGTTCCCATCGGCGAAGAGGAGTCGACGGAGGAAGGCGGAGTGCACGAGATCCTCACTCCGGCGCAGATTCTGCGTTCGATCCATGTTCACAAGGGAGGAAACCTGCTGCGGCTGGCCTTCGTCGCCCCGCGGCTGATCGAGAAGGACCTTTTCGCTCCGCTGGAGATCGCCGACCAGGGGATCTTCCGCATCGGCATGGCGCTGCAGGTGATCGACGACCTGACCGATTTTTACGAGGATATCCGCGACCGGCGGCACAACTACCTGGTTTCCTTCATCCGTTTCGAGGGGGAAGCGGCCGAACGCGAGCGGCTGCAGCAACTGCTCGACGGCGAGGGCGAGCCGGAACCGGTTGACCGGGCCTTCCGCGCCTCGGTGGAGCGGGTCTTGGCCCGGGCCATCGGTGAGGCCCTGGCCGGCTTTGCCGAGCTGGAGGAGGCCGGCTTCTGGCTTTCGGCTTCCGACGCCATGAGGCTGATCCGCTACCTCTTCCGGCTGCGCGGGGTCGGCGAGCTGCTGGCCCTCTGGCCTCGGGGGAAGGAACCGACGGAGACGCTGGGAGGACTGCATGGCACGGCGGCCTGAGACCCGCGGCCGCGACCTGAATCATGTCGCCTGGCTCTACGATCCGATCATCGAGGGGTTCTCCTTCGGCCGGGAGAGGCGCTTTCGTGAAAAGACCCTCGAACACATGGCCTTCGCCCCGGGCGACCGGATTCTCGATGTCGGATGCGGCACCGGCAGCCTGACCCTGCTCATCGCGGAGAGGCTGCAGCCGCCCGGCGAGGTGATCGGCATCGACGCGGCGCCCAGAATGATCGACATCGCCTGCCGCAAGGCGGCCCGGCGGAAGGTGCCGGCGCGCTTTTTTGCAGGCGTGGCGGAAAAGCTCGAATTTGCCGATGCCTCCTTCGACCTGGTGGTCAATTCCATGTTCACCCATCATATCGACACCGAGCTCAAGCAGCGGGCTTTTGCCGAAATGCACCGCGTGCTTCGTCCCGGCGGCCGCCTGGTCACCGCCGATGTCGACCGGCCGACGACCCTGACCGGCCGGCTGATGGGCTGGGGCGCCCGCTGGCTGCTGGTGCAGAGGGAGCTGGTCGACAATCTGCGCGGCGATCTGCCGGAGCTGATGCGTCAGGCGGGGTTCGTCGACGTGCGGCGGGTCGACCACGTCTACGGACTGGTCTCCTTCTTCACCGCCCGCCGACCCGGAGTTGGCGAATGATGGGGGGCTTGCTGTTGCGCATGGCCGTTCGCGGCCTGGCCCGGCAGCCGCGGCGGTCGCTGCTGACCGCCGGTGCCATAGGCTTCGGCCTGGCCTGCCTGGTTATCTTTGTTGCCCTGAAGACGGGGCTGCACCGGGAGATGGTGGCCAGCACCGTCCGGCTTGATCTCGGCTCGCTGCAGGTGCATGCTGCCGGCTACCAGCCCAACAGCATGGCATTGAAGCCGCTGCCGGACGCCGCCGGCCTGCAGAAGCGTCTGGCGGCGGAGGGGCTTGTCGTCGCACCGCGGCTGAAGGTGCCGGCGCTGGCAATCGGTCCCGCCGGCAGCGCCTCCGTCGTTCTGTCCGGCGTCGACCCGGAGCGGGAGCGGCGGCTGACCATCGTTGCCCGGCGGCTGGTGCGGGGCGACTACCTGGCCGGACCGGAAAGTCTGCTCATCGGCGAACAGCTGGCCGCCAGTCTCGGGGTCAAGCTCGGCGACGAGGTGAACCTGATGGTGCGCACCCTCTTCGGACGGCCCGCCGCCCGCCGCTTTGTCGTCGACGGTGTCTTCCGCACCGACCTGGCCAGTTTCAACCGCGGCCAGCTCTTCATCCCGCTGCCATCGGCGCAGAAACTGGTCGGCGGCAACGGCCTGGTGAGCGAGCTGGCGGTCCTGACGCCGGAGGGGGAGGAAGGGCTCTGGGTCGACCGGCTCGCCGCCCGGCTCGACGCCGCCCGCTACCGGGTTGACGGCTGGCGGGATCTGGCCGTCGATGTCGCCCAGCTGATCGAACTGAACGACGGCACCATGAACCTGCTGATGCTCATCATCTTCTTCATCGTCGCGCTCGGCATTGCCAACACCATGACCATGTCGGTCTACGAGCGTTACCGGGAATTCGGCATCATCGCCGCCCTCGGTCTGCGTCCCGGCGGCATCGTCCGGCTGGTACTGGGCGAGACCCTGCTGCTGGGCCTGTTTGGCGGCCTGCTCGGCAGCCTGGCCGGCGCCCTGGCCTGCCTCTACCTGGGGCGTTACGGCATCGACCTGACCGCCCTGACCAGCGCCAACCGCTATTTCGCAACCAGCCATGTGCTGCACGCGGTGCTGCGTGGTGAGGACGTGCTGCTGGCCAACCTGGTCACCCTGACGACGGCTTTTCTGGCGGGGCTGCTGCCGGCCTGGCGTGCCTCGAAGCTGGAGCCGGTGGAAGCCCTGCGCCACATCTAGCCATCGAGCGGACTGTGCCCATGCTGCCCGACCGTTATCCGTCTCCCCTGCACCTGCCCTTCAACCGCAGCTGCCTGCAGCGGCGCTTTCACCTGGCGCCGCCCGACGCCGATCCCGGCGGGCCGGGCCGGCTGCTGGTTTTGCAGCGTGGCGCCATGGTCGTTTCGGTCGCCGATTCCCATCTGCCGGCAGGGGACGACGCCGTGCCGCAGGGTGTTGCCCCCGACCGTTTCATCGGCTACTGGGACGACAGTCCCTGCCGTTTGCGGGTGCTCTCCGGTTCCGTGGAGCTGCCCGCCGGACTGCAGGCGCAGTCGCTGCTAGCCTCCGATCCCCGTTTGCCCCTCGACCTGCTCAGCCTCGGCGGGGTGGGCATGCAGCTGGCGCGCTGGCTGAAGACCAGCCGGTTCTGTGGTGGCTGCGGCGGCGAAACCTGTTTTCTGCCCGGCGAATGGGGCCGGTCGTGCCCGGCGTGCGGCGATGTCCGTTTTCCGCAGGTAGCGCCCTGCGTCATCGTGCTGGTGCGCCGGGCGAACCAGGTGCTGCTGACGCGCAAGGCTGACTGGGCGCCGGGCCGCTACAGCCTGGTGGCCGGCTTTGTCGATGTCGGGGAGTGCCTGGAGGAGGCGGTGATGCGCGAGGTGGCCGAGGAGACCGGCGTACGAGTGGCGAACATACGCTATGTCGGCAGCCAGTCCTGGCCCTTCCCGAGCCAGCTGATGGTCGGTTTTGTCGCCGACTGGACCGCGGGCGAACTGCGGGTCGACCGAAACGAGCTGGAGGACGCGCGCTGGTTCGACGTCGACCGGCTGCCCGTTCTGCCGCCGAAGCGCTCCATCGCCCGTTACATTCTCGATACCTGCCTGCCTTCTGTCGGCGGCTGACGACGGCCGCTTTCGAGGCAGACAAAAAAATCCCCCGATTGGGGAGAATCGGGGGGTCGCCAGGTGATCTCTTTTTTTGGGGAACCAGCCAGCTCTGGAGGAGGTTTCATGGCTGAAAAAGAGATACCGCGAGCAAGTCGGTTGAATCCTGGGCCGAATCTAGGCAGGTTGATGAAAAACTATTGCGGTTGGCGATACGACGTTGAAAACAGCCTCCAAATGCTCATTTGCCGGTTTGGTAAACTGCGCTTTTTCGGCTGTTTTCGCCTTGTCTCGCCTGCCCTCATGCCATTTTCAGCACCCTGCCCGGGTGGCGTTGGTCCGGATTTTTATTCAGGCTAAAAAACTTCAGCAAAAATAACGATAGATGGTGCGCAGGTCAAGGGAAAAGAACCGGGAAACGAGTGGCGGCGATCGGGAATTCGCGCGCTGCTATCTGCGGGTCGACAGGAGCCGGATCGCCGGTATCCGTTTTCTGCTCGAGGCGTACGACGGTGTCGGCTTCATCCGCACCATCGATGCCGGGCCGGCGGTGATCGAGTTCAGCTATCCACCGTCGCAGGGGGCGCTGGCCGCCCGCCTGCTGGAGGTGCTGCGGCGGGAGTTCGGCGCCGACAGGGTGCCGGCGCCGTTTGCAGTCGGGGCTGTGGGCAAGCCGGCAGAGGAACTTACTCGGTGACCACCTCGAAGGCGGGCGGATCGAGGATGGCCCGCTTGACCGCGCACTGGTCGGTTGCCTTGATGATGGCCTGGCGGTACTTGTCCGGAAAGCCGTCCGGCAGATGGATGGTGATGGCGATCTTTTCCAGCCGTTTGCGTTCTGGGTCGCGCTCGGTCTTCAGAGTCAGGTGCAGGCCGTCGGTGGCGATCTGCCGCTGCTGGCAGAAACGCAGGGCGAAAAAACCGGCGCACTGGCCGATGCTGGCCAGGAACAGGTCGAAGGGGGAGGGGGCCTGGTTCCGGCCGCCGTTGCTCTCCGGCTGGTCGCTGAGCACGGTGAATCCCTTGTACTCGGCCTGGACGGCGACGCCGCCGGGAAAACTGATCTTCATTTCCATGGTCTGAACACTCCTTCCGGTTGTTTCCTGCTGGGCCGGATGCTAGAATCCGGCGAAAATCAGGCTGTCTGCGACACAACTGCCGTCTTGCCACCCCAGGGGGGCTGGACTTTCAACAGACTGTTTATAGCACAGCCTTCACTTTTCGACAGCCATTCGATGCTCAAACGCCTGCTCGACAGCCTCGCCTCGCTCAAACTGACCATGGTTCTGCTCCTAGGCCTGGCGACGGTCGCCGTTTTCGGCACCATCTGGCCTTCGCGCGACAGCGAACTGCCGGTGCTGCGCTACGAGCTCTTCTATCAGACGCCCTGGTTCCGCCTGCTGCTTGGCCTGCTGGCGCTCAACCTGACGGTCTGTTCGCTGCGCCTGCTGCGCCGCCGGTTTGCCGAGTCGGAGCGGTTTTTCGCCTTGTCGCCGGCGACGGAACGGGGCGTGCCGCTGCCCGCCGCGACGGCGGAAGAGCTGGCGGCGGCGCTGGCGGCGGCGGGGTATCGAACGCAGGTGCGGAACGAGCGGCTCCTGGGCTGGCGGGGACGCTGGCGGCGCTTCGCCGTGCTGGCGGTGCACGGGGCGCTGCTGGTGGTGATGGCCGGCGCCCTGATCGGCGGTCTCGGCTATGTCGCCACCCTCAATATCTACGTCGGCGACAGCAGCTCCGTCGCCTTCGACTGGGATCTGCAGCGGGACCGTCCCCTCGGCTTCACCTTGCGTCTCGATGCAGCCGATCTCGTCTTCTATCCCATCGATCTGCGGATCGGCCTCATCGATCCGGCCACCGGCGGCGTGGTGCGCGAGTACACCACCCGGGAGGGAGAATCCCTGGAGTTGCCGGTCGCCGGTTACCGCGCCGAGGTGGCGCGTTTCGATCCCTTCAGCCAGACCCTGACCCTGAAGATCTACCGGCACGATCGCTTCCTGCGCGACTACGTCGTTACCGCCGGCGTGCGGAACCCCGACAACCGGGTCGCCGGTTACGTCCTCTATCCGCTGGCGTTTCGCGATCCCGTGCTCAAGCAGTACCGCAGCCGGGTGTCGATCCTGGAAGGGGGGAAGCTGGTGCGGCAGGGGACGATCGCGGTCAACCATCCCCTGGTCCACCGCGGTGTCGCCATCTACCAGACGGCCTACAACCGGGACCGGGACGGCCGGCCCTACGCCGGTTTCCAGTTTTCCCGCGATCCGGGAGAGCCGCTGGTCTGGGCGGGCTGCATTCTTTTCATCCTGGCGCTGCTGGCCCACTTCTCAGGCCGGCCGCGCGCCGTGCTGGTGGTGCGCGGCGCCGAAGGCTGGCGGCTGTTGCCGCTGCTGGGATTCTCCGGCCCGGCGGGCGACGACATCGCCCGGCTGGCCGAACGTCTGTGCCAGCGCTGAGCTCCGGCGTCACCGGCAGGTCGGGTCCGTTCTCCAATCCCCTTACCAGTCCTTTCCCTTGGGCGCCAGCTGCTCCAGCCTGTAGGCGCGCTGTCCCAGCCCCACCTTTTCGGCGTGTTCGAGGGTGATTTCCCAGTCGATCTCCGGATGCAGGCCGCGGAACTTGTCCTCTCCCGGTTTCAGGTTGCAGCTCAGGGCCGTGCCCGGCAGGGCCTCGGCCTGGTTGACCAGGTCGGCACAGGCCTGGTCGAGGGCCACCGGGTCGTCGCTTATCAGGATGCCCTGGTCGGGGACGATGGGGGCGTCCGTATGCCCGTAACAGTCGCACAGGGGTGAGACCTGGGTGACGAAGTTGATGTAGAGGGTCTTGTCGCGCTTGTCCTGCACGGCCGCCAGGGCGTATTCAGCCATCTTGCGCATGACGGTGGCCGATTCCGAACCCCAGTTGACGCGGATGGCCGTCTCCGGACAGACGGTGATGCAGCGGGCGCAGCCGACGCATTTGTCGGCGTCGATGCGCGCCTTGCCCTTGATCGAACGAATCGCCTCGTGGGCGCAGCCCCGGATGCAGGCGCCGCAGGAGACGCATGCCTCTTCCTTCACCGTCGGGGCCAGATTGCAGTGCTGTTCCATTTTGCCGCTGCGGCTCGAGCAGCCCATGCCGAGATTCTTGATGGCGCCGCCGAAGCCGGTCAGTTCGTGGCATTTGAAATGGCTGACCACCAGCATACCGTCGGCGTCGAGGATGCCGCTGGCGATGTCCGCCTCCCTGAGCAGCTCGCCCTCGATCGCCACCTTGCGGGCGCTGTGGCCGCGCAGCCCGTCGCACATGATCAGTGGCGCGCCGACCACGGCGAAGTCGAAACCGTTTTCGATGGCGCACTTCAGGGCCGAAACCGCCTCTTTGCGTTCTCCCGGATAGAGGGTGCACGAATCGGTCAGAAAGGGTGTGCCGCCGCATTTTCTGACCGTGTCGACGATGCGGCGCAGAAAGGTCGGCCGGATGTAGGCGTGGCCGCCCTTCTCTCCGAAATGGACCTTGACGGCAATCAGGTCTCCGCGGCTGACCCGTTCGCCGCAGCCGGCGGTTTCGAGCAGCCGCTCAAGCTTGTCAAACAGGTTTTCCCGGTAGCCGGCGCGAATGTTGGCGAAGTAAACCGTGCTGGACATGGCTCCTCCTGTGTGGTCGAGGGAGTGGTCGCTTCACATTAGCACAGCTGCAATCTGCTTTGAACCGGCAATTCCATAACGATGTTTTGTGTGGTTGTCGAAGACGTCACGCGCCGGGCGGCGCCAGCCGCAAGACAGTCCCCGGATGTTGGTTTGCCGGTTGGCGGGCACTCCTTTTTCGGTGCGGGAGGGAAGGCGGCCATAAAGGTGTTATAATTTTTTTCAAATGTCGGGGAGGTGATGACGTGCAGGAGGAACAGCGCTACCGCTTCTTGCAGCGGGTCCGGGTGAAGCGATATCTGAAACAGGGCCTTTTGCTCCTTTTTCTCGGTGTGGTGCTCTACGGTCTTTTCGCCCTGGTCTACGCCACCCGAACCTTCTACAAGGTGCGCCGCAACTACGCCGTGATCCTCGAGGACCTTTCCGGCGAGCGTCGGGTGGTGAGCGAGGTCGGCTGGCACGGGCGGCTGCCCTTTTTCACCCGCATCGAACTGGAAGTGCCGCTGATGAACCAGGAGCTCTACCTTGGCGGCACGGCGGAGCCTCAGCGGATCATCTCGCGGGGGAACGTGGCGCTGTGGACCAGCGCCATGCTCACCTACCGGATTCGTGACCTCGAGCGCTGGGGGATTGAGAACAAGACGGCGCAGGTGCTGCTGCAGACCGATTTCGACGGCATCGTCAAGGACGTCATGCAGGGACATCCGGTCGATGACCTGATTTCGAGCCGGGAACGGATCAAGGAAGAGATCTTCCGGGCGCTCAAGGAACGGGCCATCAACCGCGGCGGACCGACCCTGGAGGAGAAATACGGCATCGAGGTGGTTTCCTTCGTGCTGCGTGACACCCGCTTCGGCGAGAAGCTGGCCCAGGCCAGTGAGGAGAAGAAGCGGCGGGAGCTGATCGCCGAGGCGGAGAACTACGCCGCCGACCAGGAGGCGAGTCGCACCCGCAAGCTCTACGCCGCCTATTCCGAGGCGATCCGGCAGATGCGCGACAGTCTCGGGCTCCAGGAGAAGGACACCGCCGCCCTGTTCGCCTTTCTCAACCAGCAGAAGTGGGCCACGGCCTACGAGAAGAACCAGACCGGGCAGAACACCTTCGTACTCAACAACGCGAACTTCACGCCGTCGCTGGCGCTGCCGCCGCCGGCGGCGCCAGCTGCCGGCGGCAAGGGTGAGTGATGGGACGCTTCCGCAAGACCCGCAGTCCGGTCTACGTCAAGCTGTCCGAGACGCGCATCCGGCAGATCGAGGAGCTGATCGGTCACTGGAGTTTCGAAACCCGCCTTTTCGTCCTGCGCCGCCTGCGCCAGTTCCACCCCTCGCATTCTCTCTTCCGTCTGCTGGCCGACTGGTGGCGACGCACCTTCTGGCCGCGCGAGCGGCGCTTCGTCCATTTGCGCGATCCGGAAAAGCTCTCCGACTGGCGGCGGCGCATCGAGGTCTCCGGTTCGCAGAATGCCGCCGCCACCTGGGCGAAGATCCTCGAGCGGGAACTCGATCTGCACGACTACCGCTACCTGCGGCACCGACTCGAGGAGCTGACCGCTGACATCTACGTGCCTCCGGCGCTGCGGGAGCTGTTCGAAAAGATCTATCACGTGCACGTGCTCAAGGAGTACAGCGAGGATCCGTCGGTGCCGCGCAATCCACTGGTGCTGGTGATCGGCCCCTCCGGCAGCGGCAAGAGCGTCACCGTGCAGGAGGCGATGGAGCAGGCGATCTTCCGCAAGGAGGCGAGGCCGGTGGTCGACCTCAAGGCGAAGAAGGAGGAGGTCATGGCCGACCAGCCGGTCTGGGCCCGGCTGGAGGATGTCGACTTCGAGCTGGCGGTGGCCATCGAGCGGCACCGCAAGGTCGAACTGCTGCGCTTCCTTTCCCGCCTGCCGCTGGTCAAGTATCTCTACCGCAAACGGATCAGCCGGGCGCTTTCGACCCTGGCGGAAGAAGGGGTGCTGGTCGACTACGCCATGATCACTCCCAACGACTACCAGACCGCCTGGGCCGGCGAGCCGGGCAACTACCTGCGCAAGGCGATGGGCGATCCGTGGCGGCTCTGTATCCGGCACCTGGAGGAGGCGCACAGCGCCTTCGGCCGTCCCGACCAGACCAGCCCGGTGAAGGCGCAGCAGTCGACCCTGGTCGACGCCGCCAACATCATTCTCGATGAAATCGCCCACGGCCGCCGCGATTGCCTGGTCATCGCCACCACCGACCAGCCCGAGTCGCTCGATCCGACCATCTACCGGCGTTTCGTCGAGGGCGGCCTGGTCATCGACATCGACGAATACTGGCAGACGCCGGAGAACCTGCGGGAAGTGGTGCGCATGGAGCTGCGACGCCACAATTTCACCTTCGGCGAGGAATCGGCGCCGGCCCGGCGTCTGCTGTCGGAGACGGATCTCGACCGGACGGTGGAGCTGCTGGCCCCCATCTTCCGCGGGCGCAGCCTGCGCATGACTCCGGCCTATGTCCGCAGGCTGATCGGTTCGGTGATCAGCCTCAACGGCGGTTTCGAGCCCGAGTACCTCGACGACCAGTTCCTGGTGCGCGACGCGCTGAAGGCGGTGGCGCGCAACGTCCACGGCGCCATCTACAACAAGGTCGTCGGCAAGATGGATCGCTCCGTCAAGTGGTCGGAATACATCGGCCAGATCAAGAACGAGTTCTCCGAGATGGCCAACAACGCCCTCTACTACAATGTCAGCGAGGAGAAGGGCGTGGTGCTGACCGGACCGCCCGGATCGGGCAAGACCTACATGGTGCAGGCCTGGCTCGGCGACAATCTCGAGGTGCAGGATCTGGCCGTGCAGCTGAACGACCTGGTCGATCCGATGACCCCCCTGGAGGGGATGGTCGCCAACCTCGAGCGGGTCTACGACATCGCCAAGATGCTGTCGCCGGCCATGGTCTTCTTCGACGAGGGGGACGCCGTGGCGCCGCGCCGTTCCCCGCAGGGAGGCAGTCCCTACGACAAGGTGACCAACAAGTTCCTCTCCATCATCGACGGCGAGACGCCGCTGAACCGGGTTTTCACCGTGCTGACCACCAACCGGCTCGACATCCTCGATCCGGCGCTGATCCGCTCAAAACGGCTGAAGGTGCTCAACGTCACCGGCCATCTGCGCGACGAGGACGCCCTGCGCATCATCCGCAAGGAGCTGGCCGGCATCCCGCTGGTGGAGGGGCTCGATCACGTCGATCTGGTGCGCACCGCCCGCGGCCTGTGCGAGACGCCGGCCGATTTTACCGCCTTTGCCGAAAAGGTGCGCAGCCTGCGGGCGACCGAGATCGAGGTGCTGCAGAAGCTGCGGCAGGCCGTCGACGGCAGCATGGAGGAGCGGGCGCGCTTCGTCCGCTTCAACTACAAGATTCTGCTTGGACTGCTCGAGGGGGCCGCCGGCGACAGCGCCCTGGCCCTCAAGGCGCGGCAGGGCGAGGAGGAGCTGCTGCGGCATCTCGACCGGATCGCGCAGCGTTTTCTGCACCTGCTCGAGGAGAAGGACTACCCGGTCAGCCTCTGGCACCTGCAGAGCGCCCGGCAGCAGCTGGCGGGAAGTCCGACCCGCAAGGGGAAGCAGGATCTCGACAAGTTTCTCGAAACCGAGCTGTCGGAGGTGCCGCAGGTCGGCTTCGTGGTCGGCGTCGGGGCCAACGACACCAGCGGCGTGCTGCTGCCGATCGCCACCTCCCTGGTCTACCGGGTCTTCGCCGAGAAGATCGTGGTTACCGGCGCCGTGTCGACCACCGCTCCCGGGGCGGCCGAACTCGATCTGGCGGTGCAGATGACCCGGCAGAGCGCCCAGGAGGCCCTGACCCTGGTGGAGAACTACCTGCAGCAGCTCTGCCCCGAGTTCAACGTGTCGCGGGTGCTGGGCGAATATCTCGACGGCTACACCATCCACCACCAGCTGCTGACCGCCTCCTACAGCGTCGGCGGGCCTTCGGCCGGCTTCGCCCTGGCCATCAACACCCTGTCGGTGCTGCTCAACCTGCCGGTGCTCAACGACTTCGGCATTACCGGCGCACCCTGGACCAAGGGGGCGCGGCCCGGCGAGGTCGGCGCGTCGGTCATCATCGGCGGCCACCACAAGAAGGCGGAAAAGGTGCTGCAGTACCTGCCGCGCATGTATGTGCCCCTGGCCAACTACCGCGATTTCGAGCCGGAACTGCTGGAGGCCTACCGGGTCGAGGGGCGCGACATCCAGGGGGTGGCCAGTTTTTCGGCCCTGGTGCCGGAGGTCTTCTTCTTCGGCGACGACAGCCGGCGCCGGCTGCAGGAGCTGGTCGGCGAACGGATCCGGCTCGAACTCGACCGGGCGCACGGCGTGCCCCATCCGCGCTGCGAGGAGCAGCTGCGGCAGGCATTGCGGCAGCTGCGCGACCAGACCGAGGCCGAGATCGCGCGGCGGATGCGGGCCATCCGCGACTACCTCGGCGAGCCGGGCGACAGGGACCTCAGTCTGCATGCCGTCTTCTCCGACATGCGGCAGGACGCCGCCGGCCAGCATCCATGACGTTTGCTGTCGGCTTGGCAAAGGGGGCGAATTGGGCGATAATCGGCCCCTGTCGATCGATTTTTCCGTTGCCGGGAGGATTGCCATGCCGATGGTCAAATGGAACCCGCTGCCCGAGCTGGAGGACATCCGGAGGCGTATGGATCGCCTGCTCGACGCCAGCCGGGAGCAGCTCGAAGACGAGCCGGCCGAGGAGCGTGTCTGGCAGCCGGTGGCTGACATCTGCGAGAACGAGCGGCAGATCGTCATCAACCTCGAGCTGCCGGGTGTCACCCAGGACGCCATCGACGTCAGGATAGAGGGCCACAACCTGGTCGTCTCCGGTGAGCGGCCTTTCGTGCAGACCGAGGGCTACCAGCGCATCGAGGGCAACTACGGCCCCTTCGAGCGCTCTTTCATCCTGCCGTCGGGTATCGACGAGTCGGGCATCTCCGCCCGCTGCGAACTGGGCGTGCTGCGGGTGGTTCTGCCCAAGCAGCCACCGGGGGAGGCGAAACAGATCACGGTCGAGGCGGATTGAGGACAAAGGGGCGAAGCCGGCAACGCGGTTTCGCCCCTTTCGCTTTTCCGGCGGGGAAGGTCAGCGACCCCTTTCCTCTGCCGTCGCCGGCTCCATGTCGCCCTCCTTGTGCTGCAGGTAGATTGTGCGGCTGGGGAAGGCGATCTCCAGCCCCATCTCCTCCAGCAGTTCCATGATCTTCAAGCAGAGGTCCTGGCGGGCGTCGAGGTATTCGCCCCAGACGGTGGTTCTGGTGAAGCAGTAGACCATGATGTCGAGGGACGACGGGCCGAAGTCGGTGAAGTTGACCAGCCAGAAATCCTGGTCGATGGCCGGATGGGTGCGCAGCAGCTCGCGGATGCCCTCGACCGCCTGCCGCATCCGCTCCGGGCCGGTGTCGTAGGTCAGGCCGACGGTCAGCTTGATCCGCCTTTTCGGCATGCGCGAGTAGTTGTTGATCGCCTGGTTGGCGATCACCGAGTTGGGAACCGAAATCAGGGTCTTGGCGAAGGTGCGGATCTTGGTCGAGCGGAAGCCGACCTCCTCCACCGTCCCCTCCAGGTCGCCGGTTTTGATCCAGTCGCCCAGGCGGAAGGGGCGGTCGAGCAGGATCATGATCGAGCCGAAGACGTTGGCCAGAGTGTCCCTGGCGGCCAGGGCGACGGCGAGGCCGCCGATGCCGAGGGAGGCGAGCAGGCCGGAGATGGAATAGCCGAGGTTCTGGATGACCATCAGCACCGCCATGGCGACGATGAACACCCGCAGCGCCTTGCGGATGAAGGGGGCGAGCTGGTCGTCGAGGTCGGTCTCGGTCTTGCCCGACCAGCTCCTGAGCAGCAGATCGATGACGTCGACCAGATTGAACAGCGCCCAGGCGATGCTGAAGGTAACCAGGATCCTGACCAGCGCCTCGCCGCCGAAGGCGAGGTTGACCGGCTCGGTCGGCAGACGCAGCAGCTCGAAGGCCAGAGCGAGGCCACCGATGAAGACGAGCAGTTCCGCCGGCTTGCGCAGGGCGGCCAGGGCCCGGTTGTCGTAATCTCCGCGGGTGCGTCCGGCCAGCGGGAAGAGGACGCGGATGAAGAACTGGCCGACCAGTTTCTTGGCCAGCAGGCCGACGAACAGCATGCCCATGGCCATGGCGAAGCGGCTTAAGGGGATGCCGAGAAAGGTTTCGGTGAAGATCTGCCGGATGGTTTCGAGCATCTGTTCCCTCCGCGTCTATGGCGTTGAAAACACTCCTGGCGCCTGTGCAATATCCTGCTAAGCTTGCAGGAAATTCCGCTGAAAGACAAGCGCTGGCTCCCGTCCACGTCTGGTAAAATGAAAAGAAAAACAGCCCACTGTCCAGGAGAGAAGCCATGAGCCGACAGACCTTCAATGCCTGCCGCACCCTTACGGTCGGCGGCGAGGATTACCGATACTACGCCCTGGCGGTGGTCGCCGAGGCCGGTCTTGCCAGCATCGACCGCCTCCCCTTCACTCTCAAGATCCTGCTGGAGAACCTGCTGCGCTTCGAGGATGGCGAAACGGTCACCCGTGCCGACATCGAGGCCCTGGTCGCCTGGCAGCGGCAGCGGCGCAGCGATCACGAAATCGCCTATCGGCCGGCGCGGGTGCTGATGCAGGACTTCACCGGGGTGCCGGCGGTGGTCGACCTGGCCGCCATGCGCGACGCGGTCAGGCGCGCCGGCGGCGATCCGAAGCGGATCAATCCGCGCATCCCCGTCGACCTGGTCATCGACCACTCGGTGATGGTCGACAAGTACGCCATACCCGAGGCCTTCGCCTACAACGTCGAGCGGGAGATGGAGCGCAACCACGAGCGTTACGCGTTTTTGCGCTGGGGACAGCTCGCCTTCGACAACTTCCGGGTGGTGCCGCCCGGCACCGGCATCTGCCACCAGGTCAACCTCGAGTATCTGGCCCGCACCGTCTGGAGCGAGCAGGACGGGAACAGCCGCCTGGCCTATCCCGACACCCTGGTCGGCACCGATTCGCACACCACCATGATCAACGGCCTGGCCGTTCTCGGTTGGGGCGTCGGCGGCATCGAGGCCGAGGCCGCCATGCTCGGCCAGCCGATCTCGATGCTGATTCCGGAAGTGGTCGGTTTCCGTTTCACCGGCGCTCTCGGGGAGGGCGTCACCGCCACCGACCTGGTGCTGACCGTCACCGAGCTGCTGCGAGATTTCGGTGTGGTCGGCAAGTTCGTCGAATTCTTCGGCGAGGGTCTGTCGCGCCTGTCGCTGGCCGACAGGGCCACCATCGCCAACATGGCGCCCGAGTATGGTGCCACCTGCGGCTTCTTCCCGGTTGACCAGGTGACCCTCGACTACCTGAAACTGACCGGCCGCCCGGAGGCGACAGTCGCTCTGGTCGAGGCCTACGCCAGGGCGCAGGGGATGTGGCGCGACGACGACGTGCCGGACCCGCTGTACACCGATGTGCTCGAACTCGACCTTTCCACCGTCCGGCCGAGTCTCGCCGGCCCCAGGCGGCCCCAGGACCGGGTCTGGCTCGGCGACCTGAAGACGGCGACGGACGATGCCATTCCCGGGGATGCGCGGGAAAAGACGGTGACGGTGGCCGGCAGCGATTACGAGCTGAAGCAGGGAGACGTGGTGATCGCCGCCATCACCTCCTGCACCAACACCTCCAATCCGGCGGTGATGATGGGGGCGGGACTGCTGGCGAAAAAGGCGGTGGAAAAGGGCCTGCGGCAAAAGCCCTGGGTGAAGACCTCGCTGGCGCCCGGTTCCAAAGTGGTGACCGACTATCTGGAGAAGGCCGGCCTGCAGCGCTATCTCGACCAGCTCGGCTTCAACGTCGTCGGCTACGGCTGCACCACCTGCATCGGCAATTCCGGACCGCTGGCCGACCCTGTCGCCGACGCCATCGCCGAAGGCGACCTGACCGTCTGTTCGGTGCTCTCCGGCAACCGCAACTTTGAAGGGCGGGTCCATGCCCAGACCCGCGCCAACTGGCTCGCCTCGCCGCCTCTGGTGGTCGCCTTCGCACTGGCCGGGACCACCCGCATCGACCTGACCCGCGAGCCTCTGGGCGAGGATGCCGATGGCAACCCGGTCTACCTGAAGGACATCTGGCCGAGCGATGCCGAGATCGCCGAGCTGGTCAGCCTGGTCTCCGCCGACATGTTCCGCGAGAAATATGCCGATGTCTTCACCGGCGAGCCGAGCTGGCGCCAGCTGCCAGTGCCGGAAGGGGAAACCTACGACTGGGCGCCCGATTCCACCTATGTCCGCGAGCCCTCTTTCTTCGAAATCCGGCAGGATTCGCCGCAGGGCCTGCCCGGCTTCGCCGGCGCGCGCATGCTCGCCATGCTGGGCGATTCGATCACCACCGACCACATCTCGCCCGCCGGGGCGATCCTCGCTTCCTCGCCGGCCGGCGTCTACCTGCGCGAGCACGGAGTGGAGCCGGCGGAATTCAACTCCTACGGCTCGCGGCGCGGCAATCACGAGGTGATGGTGCGTGGCACCTTCGCCAACATCCGGCTGCGCAACGAACTGGCTCCGGGGGTTGAAGGGGGCTACACCCGCGGACTCGACGGCAAGGTGACCACCATCTTCGAGGCGGCCATGGCCTACCGGAAGGCCGGCATCCCCCTCATCATCATCGCCGGCCGCGAGTACGGCACCGGGTCGAGCCGCGACTGGGCGGCCAAGGGGACCCTGCTGCTCGGCGTGAAGGCGGTCATCGCCGAAAGCTACGAACGCATTCACCGCTCCAATCTGATCGGCATGGGGATCCTGCCCCTGCAGTTTCCACCGGGCGTCGACCGCAAGACCCTGCAGCTCGACGGCAGCGAGACCTTCGACCTGGCCGCCTGCCCGGGGCCGGTCGAGTCGGGCCAGACGATCCCCCTGCGCATCAACCGCACCGACGGCGGCAGCGACGAGGTCGAGGTCATCTGCCGACTCGATACCCATAACGAGATCCGCTATTATCAGGCTGGCGGAATTCTCAACTACGTGCTGCGGCGGATCGTGAAGGAGTGATTCGCGAATACATCATATCTCGCACAGAGACACAGAGAAAACCCTGGTCGAGAATTTTTGGGAAGGGCAAGAGCCAAGCGCTTTCTGTGGCTCTGCGTCTTGAGTGAGCGGCAGCGAACGGGCGTGAGCCAGATTTTCTGAATGAAACCCATAAAGGAGGTCTCGTCATGCGAACCATCTTCATCACCGGCGCCTCGGCCGGTTTCGGCGCCGCCTGCGCCCGGCGTTTTGCGGCGGCCGGCGATCGCCTGGTTCTGGCGGCCAGGCGCCTGGAGAAGCTCGAGCGGCTGCGCGAAGAGCTGGGCGATGTGCCGGTGCACCTGGTTATGCTGGACGTGCGTGACAACGCGGCGGTCCGGGCGGCGATCGAAGGTCTGCCGGCCGAATTCGCCGGGGTCGACATCCTGGTCAACAACGCCGGCCTCGCCCTCGGGCTGGAGCCGGCCTGGCAGGTCGACCTGGAGGACTGGGAGCGGATGATCGACACCAACATCAAGGGGCTGGTCTACTGCACCCACGCCCTGCTGGGCGGCATGGTCGCGCGTCGCCGCGGGCATGTCATCAACATCGGCTCCATCGCCGGTTCCTGGCCCTACGCCGGCGGCAACGTCTACGGGGCGACCAAGGCCTTCGTCCTGCAGTTCACCCGCAATCTGCGCACCGACCTGCACGGCACCGGCGTGCGCGCCACCTGTATTGCGCCGGGGATGGCGGAGACCGAGTTTTCGCAGGTGCGCTTCAAGGGGGACGAGGCGCGGGCGGCGGCCGTCTACCGGGGCGCGCGGGCTTTGAGCGCCGAGGATATCGCCGAATGTGTCTTCTGGTGCGCCTCGCTTCCGGAGCATGTCAACATCAACCAGCTCGAGGTGATGCCGACCGACCAGAGCTGGGGCGCGACGATGGTGCACCGGGAGGAGTGAAAGGTTCCGCTGGCGGCCGCTTCTATTGCTGGTGCCGATGCTGTTGCCGGCGGGCTGCTCTGCCGACGGCTGGACGCGGCTGGGGTACGAAACGCCCAAGAGCTGGCGGCAGCGGCAATGCGCCGTGTATGCGCAGACCGGGCCGGAGTGGCCCGAATGCGTACGACGGCACAGTTGTGAGAACCATCAGCGGCAACGGTATGCACCGTGACAAGGTCAGGAGGGCGATATTTTCAGGGGCGGGCCCAGAGGCCGACGCCCCTTTGTCTTGCGTTCTGTTCCAGCCGCAGGAACTCCTGCTTGCGGGCGAACTCAAAGCGGCGAAAGACGCTGGCGTAGCCCTTTTGCAGCAGTACCCGGTTCAGCATGCGGCCGTCGGGCAGAAAGACATAGGCGAGGGTGCGGCCGTACCTGTCCCGCATTTCGCGGTCGAAACGCAGGGTAACGATTTTTCCCTTCACGGTCCGGATCTGGAAGCGCAGATTCTCGGTCGCGATCCGGCGCAGCCTTGCCGGGGCGATTCCCCAGCGACGGTAGAAGCGGTCACGGTCTGAATCCTCGTGTTCGGGGGCGTCGATGCCGAGCAGGCGGACCTTGCCGACGCCGGCCACCTTCAGGGTGTCGCCGTCGTAGATCCAGGTCACCTTGCCGTATGTTGCGGCCGCAGCCGGCGTGGCCAGCAGCAGAAGCGCCAGCCACAGGTGGAGCAGGGATCTCATCCCCGGCCCCAGAACGCGCGGGTGAAGATGCCGGTGAACAGGCCCCAGATGGCGTTGAGGATGATCACCACCAGCGGGGTGAGCGGTCCCAGCCCGAGGCCGAACATGCCGTGCGGGGTGTTGTTGGGAAAGATGATGAAGAGCTGGACGGCGCTCGGCAGCAGGCTGACCCAGATTCCCTTGCGCACCCAGTGCCGGCGGGTGCGGGGACGGCCGATGGTGAAGAAGTAGGCCAGGCCCCAGATGCCGCCCCAGACCAGCCGGGGATAGAGCCACTGGGCGGTCAGCGGGGGATGCAGGTTGACGCCGAGCATGGCGGTCAGCCCCCAGGCCCCGGCGTAATGGGCGGCGAGGCTGTTGATCAGCCCTCCGAGCAGCCCGGCGGTGAAGGTGGTCGCGAAAAGGGCGGCGCTCCGGTTCATGTTTCCTCCTGTGGCCTCGCGGATCCTTCTCCCCCCGCCCACCATGCGGTGACCTGCGCGGACCCGCCGCGGCTTTCTATTCGAATACTCGTGTCATCATGCAGCCCCTGTCCATTCAAGGCAGCGAACCAAACGGCTCGGACAGGCAAAAATCAAATCCTTGCAGCTTCCGATGAGGCAACCCGGCTGTTTGTGCCTTCGGCTTGCCGCTTCCGCCCGGTAAAAGGAATCAGACCTCGTTCATGCTGCCGGTGCGGTATCCTTGCAGGTCGAGGGCGACATAGGTGAATCCGGCGGCCCTGAATTCAGCGGTCACCGCCTGGCGCAGGGCCTCGTCGAAGAAGTGGCCGATTTCATCCGCAGCCACCTCGATGCGGGCGACGCTGTCGTGGTAGCGCACCCGGTAGTTGCGAAAGCCCTTTTCACGCAGAAAGGTTTCACAGCGGTCGACCTGCCGCAGCCGTTCGGCGGTGATTTCGGTGCCGTAGGGAAAGCGGGACGAAAGACAGGCGAAGGCCTGCTTGTCGGCGGTCGGCAATCCCAGCCGGCGGCTCAGGGTACGGATATCCTCCTTGCCGAGGCCGGCTTCGAGCAGCGGCGAGCGCACCTCAAGTTCGGCGGCGGCGTCCCGCCCGGGGCGGTGGTCGTTCAGGTCGTCCCGGTTGGAGCCGTCGAGGACGGCCCTGTAGCCGAGCTGCCGCGCCTTGTCGCGGCAGATGGAAAAGAGCTCGTGCTTGCAGTGGTAGCAGCGCCGGCGGTGATTCTGCGCGAAGCCGGGAATCTCCAGTTCGTTGCTTTCGACCACCAGCTGGCGGGCGCCGAAATCGGCGGCCAGCCGGCAGGCCTGTTCGAATTCGAACTGCGGATAGGTGGGCGAGGTGGCGGTCAGCGCCAGCACCCTGTCGGTTCCGAGGGTGTCGATGGCGACCTTGAGCAGAAAGGTCGAATCGACGCCGCCGGAAAAGGCGATGACCACCGATCCGAGTTCTTCGAGAATCGACTTCAGCCGGTCGAATTTGCTGTTGAGAGTTGTGTCGTTCACGTTGTACGTCCTTGGTCCGGCGTCAGTCGTAGATGCCGGTGGAAAGATAGCGTTCGCCGGTGTCGCAGAGAAAGGTGACCACGTTGTTGCCTGGGCCGAGCCGGCGGGCGACGGCTGCGGCGGCGACCAGGTTGGCGCCGGAGGAGATGCCGACAAACAGGCCGCACCGGCGGGCAAGCCGCCGGGTCATGGCGATCGCCTCGGCACCGTCGACGGTGATCACTTCGCTGTAGATGCCGGTGTCGAGAACCTCGGGCACGAAGCCGGCGCCGATGCCCTGGATCTTGTGCGGCCCCGGCAGGCCGCCGGAAAGGACCGGCGAATCGGCCGGCTCGACGGCGACGATCAGGGGATCGAGTCCGTGTTCCTTCAGCGCCCGGCCGACGCCGGTGATGGTGCCGCCGGTGCCGACGCCGGTCACCAGGGCGTCGATATGACCCTCCAGTGCCCGGATGATTTCGGGCCCGGTCGTCTGGCGATGGACTTCCGGGTTGGCCGGGTTGCTGAACTGCTGCGGCATGAAGGCCTTGTGTTCCCGTGCGATCTCCTCGGCCCGGTCGATGGCGCCGCGCATGCCCAGTTCGCCGGGTGTCAGCACCAGCTCGGCGCCGAAGGCGCCCAGCAGGCGCCGCCGTTCCAGGCTCATGGAGTCGGGCATGGTCAGGATCACGCGGTAGCCCCGGGCGGCTGCCACCAGCGACAGGCCGATGCCGGTGTTGCCGCTGGTCGGTTCGACGATGGTGGCGCCGGGGCGCAGACAACCGTCTTCCTCGGCCTTGCGGATCATGGCCAGGGCGATGCGGTCCTTGACACTGCCGCCGGGGTTGGCGGCCTCGAGTTTGCCCCAGATGGCGGCGTGGCTGTCGTCCACCAGACCGTCGATGCGAATCAGGGGGGTATTGCCGATCTGTTCGAGCAGGGTTCGGGTTGCCATGGGTCTTTTCGCCGTTTCAGATGAAATACATGTAGCGATGGTCGAGTTCCTTTTCGATGCCCATCTCGCGCGCCATGTCGCACATGTCCTTCAGCGAAACCGAGGAAAAATACGTGTTCAGCCTCTTGTTGGCCTCTTCCCAGATTTTCTGCGTGACGCAGTTTTGGTCGAATTCACAGTTGGCGGCACAACTCTTCTCCCGGGCGGTGCAGGCGACGAGAAAAACCTCGCCTTCGGCGGCCTCGATGACATCCTTGACGGTGATGTCGGCCGGGTCGCGGGCCAGGGTGTAGCCCCCCTGGGGGCCGCGGCGGCTCTTGAGCAGTCCCGCCCGTTTCAGGTCCTGGAAGATCTGCTCCAGGTAGCGGGGGGATATGTTCTGCCGCCGTGAGATGTCCTTGATCTGGGCGGGAAAGTTGCCCGAGTGGTAGGCCATGTCGAAGATCGCCCGCAAGCCGTAGCGGCTCTTGGTGGAAAGTTTCATCGGCTAATATCTCCTTAATTCGGATAAAGCGATTCTGCTAAAATACAGAAAAATTGTCAAGAATCTTCCCCGCCTCAGGCCCACCGCCTGTTTTGCGGGCCGAGGGGGCCGGTACAGGTCAAGCCGCGAAGCGCCCGGCCGATTCGGGTGCAAGCGTGGCAACAGCCATGTCGAGCACCAGATCGACGTTGGCAACGTGGCAGATGGAACTGCAACGGCTATCGAATCCGTTGATCTGGGTCGCTTGCCAAACAGCGGAAAAATGGTTCAATGAAGGACATGGATCTCGATCGTGTTCGACTGAAGCCGTCCCGGCCTGTCGGCAGTCTCCGATCCTCCCTCGCGGAGGGAGCGGGAATGTTCAGGGTAATCTGGTACGGGCTGGTCTGTGACGACAGGCCGGTGATGACCCTTGGCCTGAGGGAAGGGCCGGAAACGGTTCGGCGGCTCAGGCCGGGAGAACCCCTCATTTTTCGCCTGTCCGGGACCGGGGGGGAACCCTGTCCCGTCGTTGAGCTAGTCGGTGAAATGTCCGAGATGCGTGACTGGTTCGGTCGGACCCTGCTGCGGATGCGCCTGATGCACGCCCTGGTCGGCGGTCGCAGGCTGAATGATGGACAGTTGCATGAATTCTGCTGCCTGGGCGGCTGGCGGCGCTGGCTGGAAGCCGGTTCCGGCTGAGCATCGGACTGTCGACAACAAGCGGGGCCGACTACGTTTTCAGCGGCTTGAGTCTTCCTTCCGTTCCACCTGCAGCATCATCCCTTCCCGCGCCAGAATCCGCACCTGCTCTCCGGTACCGATCCGTCCGCCATCGCGGCAGCGGGCCTGCCACAGCTCGCCTCCGACCCTGACCGTGCCTTCCGGATCCAGGGGAACGATGACTTCGGCGGTGCGGCCGACAGGCGGTTCCGCCCCGGCTGTTTCCGATTGATAGGATCGCCAGGTCAGGGGGAAGAGAACAGCTTCCTTGGCCAGCCAGAGCAGCAGGATGCCCCAGAACCAGGATGACGGCAATGGTGTGAAGCGGTCGATGACCAGCAGGACCAGCACCAGCAGCAGGGTGCCGGGGATCTGCAGCAGCGCGTATTTGACAAAGGTCTGACGGCGGCAGCCGGCCAGTCGCTTCATGGTTCGGTTCGGGGCCGGCCCGGTGGTGCCGGGCCGGCCCCGCTCCTTTCGGATCTCAGAGAGCCAGGGTTCTGGGCTCGAAGGTCTGGGTGGCGAGATAGTCGTCGAGGGTTTCCGCCCGCCGAATCAGCTCGACCCGGCCGTCGGCGCGCAGCAGCAGCTCCTGCGGCCGCAGGCGGCCGTTGTACTGGAAACCCATGGCGTGGCCGTGGGCGCCGGTGTCGTGGATCACCAGCAGGTCGCCCTCCTCGATGCGTGGCAGTTCCCGCTGGACGGCGAACTTGTCGTTGTTCTCGCACAGCGAGCCGACCACGTCGACCACCTCGGTCGGCCGGCCTTCGGCGCCGGGAACGTCGATGTGATGATAGGCGCCGTAGATGGCCGGCCGCATCAGACTCGACATGCAGGCGTCGACGCCGATATAGCGGCGGTAGGTGTCCTTGTGGTTGATGGCCCGGGTCACCAGCACCCCGTGCGGACCGGTCATCCAGCGGCCCGACTCCATGACCATTCGTGGCGCCTGGCCGTGCCGGGCCCGGAAGTCGTCGAACAGGGCGGTGATCTCCCGGCTCATCCGCGCCAGGTCGAGGGGGCTGTCGTCGGGGCGGTAGGGGATGCCGAAGCCGCCGCCGATGTTGACGAACTCGAAGCGGATGCCGAGCTCGTTCATCACCAGTTCGGCCACCTCGAGAATCATGCGGGCCGTTTCGACCATGTAGGTGTAGTCGAGCTCGTTGGAGGCGACCATTGTGTGCAGGCCGAAGCGCTTCGCGCCCCGCTCGCGGGCCTGCCGGTAGGCGTCGACCACCTGGTTGTGGGTGACGCCGTACTTGGCCTCGACCGGGTTGCCGATGATCACGTTGCCGGTGCGGCGGGGGCCCGGATTGTAGCGGAAGCAGATCAGCTCCGGAAAGGGCTCGGGCACCTTGGCGATCAGGGAGATGTCGTCGAGGTTGAGAATGCAGCCGCCGTCCGCCGCCGCGGCGGTGAACTCGTGCGGCGCGGTGTTGTTGGAGGTGAACATGATCTCCATCGGTCCGGCGCCGACCCGTCGGGCCATGACCAGCTCGGGAATGGAGCTGCAGTCGAAGCCGAAGCCCATCCGCTTCATCAGTTCCAGGATCTTCAGGTTGGGCAGCGCCTTGACGGCGTAGTATTCCTGAAAGCCCTCGATGCCGGCGAAGGCCTCTTTCAGCCGGGCGCCGGTATCGAGGATGCCGGCCTCGTCATAGATGTGGAACGGCGTGCCGAAGTGCTCGGCGATCCGCTCCAGCTCGGGAAAGAGCCGCTGCTTGAAAGCGTCTGACATGGGCATGGGTGTAAATGTCTCCTTTGAAAGTCGTTTGGGAATTCAGGGGGCAGAATTCAGGAGAAATCTGTTGAAGCGATTCTGGCTCCTGACTTCTGGATTCCCGGTTTTTCATCCCAGGTCGATGCGCCGGGTTTCCTTCACCGTGTTCAGCACGATCTGGGTGCGGCTACTCCTGACGCCGGGGATGGTCAGCAGCCGGTCACGCAGCACCTGTCCCAGCTGGCGGGCGTTGGCCGCCCGGATCTTCAGCAGGTAGCCGTCGCCGCCGGCGACCTGGTGCAGCTCCTGGACGCCGGGCAATTCGGCCAGTCGGGTTTCCAGGTCGCCGTTGGCCGTCGCCGGGTCGATCTCGACCTGGACGAAGGCGGCCAGTCCCTGCCCGAAGGGCTCCGGGTTGAGGCGCACCTCGTAGCCTTCGATGATGCCCCGTTCTTCCAGCTTGCGGATGCGCTCCAGCACCGCCGAAGGGGCCATGCCGACCTGTCGGGCGACCTCGGCGTTCGGAATCCGGGCCTTTTTTTGAAGAATGTTTAGAATCTGAAAGTCGATGTCGTCGATTGTTCGCTTGATATCCATATGCTTCGAATGATATTCATTGGTGACTGGCGGTGTCAACAATAAATGTCCGTCGCCGGCGCAATGACGCGCCGGCCCCCTTTTGCCGCGTGGAAGGGGGAGGATGACGGCGGGGACGTGAATGATGTTCTACCTGCGACTCTTTCTGCCTTTCGGTTTCGGCTACTTTCTTTCCTATCTCTACCGGACGGTCAATGCCGTCATCGCCCCCGACCTGGCGCGCGACCTGGTGCTTTTGCCGGCGAGTCTCGGCTTTCTCACCTCGGCCTACTTTCTCACCTTCGCCCTGTCTCAGCTGCCGCTGGGGATTCTGCTCGACCGCTTCGGGCCGCGCCGGGTGGAAAGCCTGCTGCTGCTGGTCGCCGCCCTGGGTGCCCTGGTTTTCGCCCGCGCCCAGAGCCTGGAATGGCTGGTGGTTGGCCGCGGCCTGATCGGCATCGGCGTTTCGGCCTGCCTGATGGCCGCGTTCAAGGCTTTTGTCCTCTGGTTTCCCGCCGAGAGGCTGCCGCTGGCCAACGGGGTGCAGATGGTTTCCGGCGGTCTGGGGGCCTTGGCGGCGACGGTGCCGGTGGAGATGGCGCTGGGGATGACCGACTGGCGGGGGGTCTTTCTGCTGCTGGCCGGCCTGACCCTGCTGGCGGCGGTCATCCTCTGGCTGGTGATTCCCGAGGTGAAGCGGCCGGCCCGCTCCGACACTCTGGCCGGCCAGCTGCGGGGACTGGGACAGGTGTTTACCAGTGCCGCCTTCTGGCGGCTGACCCCCTGGACGGTCGCCGGCCAGGCGGCCTATCTCTCCCTCTACGGTCTCTGGTCCGGTCCCTGGCTGCGTGATGTCGGTCTGTTCGACCGGGCGGGTGTCGCCCGCGTTCTGCTGCTGGTGGCGGTGATGATGGTGCTCGGCTACTTCACGTTCGGCGTGCTTGCCGAGCGGCTGGCGCGGCGGGGAATCGGACCGCAGACGACAGCGGCTGCCGGGATGTCCGGCTTCGCCCTGGTGCAGTTCGGCCTGCTGTTCGCCGGTCCGGCGAGCGCCGTCTGGCTCTGGCTGCTGTTCGGCTTTTTCGGCACGACCTGCATCCTGCCCTACGCCGTTCTGGGGCAGAGCTTTCCGCCGTCTCTTTCCGGCCGGGCGACCACCGCCCTCAACCTGCTGGTCTTCGTCGGCGCCTTCGCCGCCCAGTGGGCGGTTGGCTGGATGGTCGGACTGTGGCCGGTGACGGCGACCGGCGGCTATCGGCCGGCCGGATACCGGCTGGGGTTCGGGGTGCTGCTCGGCCTGCAGCTGCTGGCCGCCCTCTGGTTTCTGGCGGCCGGCCGCCGACGGGGCTGAATCGGGCCGCTTCAGTCCTCCGTTTCCAGGTCTTCGTCGCGCAGAACCGGCTGCTTCTGCAGCCGCTTGTAGTAGAAGTTCTGGCCGTAGAGCACGCTGACCGGATTGTGGCCGGTGACCCGGTCCTTGACCACCAGGGTGGTGACGGGCGCCTCGGAGTACTTGCTGAACAACATGTCGTGGCCGACGCACAGCCCCATGATGATGTTCATGTCGGTCCCTTCACTGTTGAAGATCCGCGCCTGGGCGATGGGGTTGCAGGCCGGCTCGAAGGTGCCGGGACGGACCTTGTCCTCCTCCTTCAGATCCAGGTCGAGCTTGTCGATGCTGCCCGCCTTGCAGCAGGCCGAGCAGGGCTCCAGCCCCTGGGCGGTGAGGATGTCGGACAGGCGGCGGGTTTCTTCCAGCATGCCGATGCAGGTGGCGATGCCGATCTTTCTGAATCCCATCAGCTTGCACAGGGCGATGGTGTCCTCGACGCGGGTCCAGCGGGCGTTGACCGCGTCCGAGCCGGGAACCGGCTGGTAGCAGAGCCCCTCGACTATGGCCGCGACCCGTGCCAGGCGGGCGTCGAAATCGTCCCCCCGGTAACGGTCGAAGGCCTCGGCGATGGCCTCGGCATGGGGTTCGGAAGGGCAGTAGGCCGGTCTGGCCGGGCCCTGCCCCGGCTCGCTCCAGCAGTTGGTCGCGCCCTGTTTCTGAAAGATGGCGCTGCAGTTGGCACAGGATGGGGTGAGATTTTTCTTCTCGCTCATGGTCTGCTCCTTTGGGTCATGCCGGCTGGGGCCGGTCGCGCTTGTGATCGACGATGCAATAAAAACCGAAGGGTTCGTCACCAGGATTGCGCAGCTGATGTACCTCGAGGGGCGCGATATAGGCGACGTCGTTGATGCCGATGGGGATCTCCTTCGTTTGCTTGCAGAGCAGCCCTCGGCCACGGACGCCGATGATGACATGTTCGTGCACGTGTTTTTCCCGGCTTGACCAGCCGCCGGGCTCGATCTCGAAATAGCGCAGATCGAAGGCGGTTCGTTCACCGAACTTGCCGGTCAGTTCCTGCCGGCTGACTCCCTTGAAATCGGCTTCGTCTTCCGCCTTGTAGGCCTGGCGCCGGCGATCGCTCCAGGTATAGCCGGCAAAGCGCAGAATCTCCTCCACCCGACCGGCCGGACCGGCTCCGGACCGCCATTCGCAGGCTCCGGCCGGACCGGATTCCGGGGGAGACAGTTCCTCCTGCCCGCACTGGCGCAACCGGTCCATGAACCGGCCCACTGCGCCGGCAATATCCCGCTGGCGCAGAATGTCGCCGCCGATGAGCAGGATGACGTCCGGTCCGTAGAAATCGATCAGCTCCGGCACCCGGTCGAGGGTCATGCCGCCGGCAGGGCAGGGGAAGGCGGGCTGCAGCCGGCCTTCGGGCCGGCGCAGGGCATCGGCCAGCTCGCGGCATTCCTCCGCGGTCAGGTGAAAGCGGCCGCCGGCGTGGGGATAGATGGAAATGTCGGCACCGGCCAGGCGAAAGAGGGTGCCCAGAAGCACCGCCGGGGTTATGCCGTGGCTGCGGTCGTGGAAACAGGTTCCGGTCAGGGCCGGATGGGCCATGACCGCCAGACCGTATTCGCGGGCGATGTGGCGGACCGAATCGAGCCCGATCAGCATGGGGCCGACCATGACGCCGCGAACCCCCTCGCGGGCGGCGAAGGCCAGCTGTTTTTCGAGGCGGTCGTAGCCGCCGGACACCATGGGAAAGTAGAGACAGCGGCGACCGGTCTGGGCGTTGACCCTTTCGATGGCTTCCTGGCAGCGGGCGACCCTTTCTTCGAAGGGGTGAAAGGGCTGGTCGGCGAGGCCGTGGTCATCCTTGATCAGGTCGGCGCCGCCGCGGGCGAATTCGGTGGCGATGCGGACGAAGTCTCCGATCGGCAGCCCCATGGGTTTGATGGCCGTGCAGGCCAGGGCTCGGCCATGAACGCCCAGCAGCCGGCGCAATCCGGAGATGCCGAAACGGGGCCCGGGCAGATGTTCGAGCAGTCCCTCCGGATATTGCAGGCCGCTGACCAGGATGTTGTTTTTCAGCGAAATGTTGCCGAAGAGGACATTGAGCAGTTGCGGCAGGGAAAAGCCCGTCACGTCAAGCCGGTAACTGATCCGGACCTGCCAGACGTTGGCGCGGTCGACCACCGGTCGACAGGATTCGACCCTGCCGATCAGGCCCAGTTCACCATGGGTATCGGGGATGACCTCCGGCGGCACTTCCACCGTCTGTTCGATGCAGATGTCGCGGGCGTGATCCTCGATGGAGCGTCCGTCGCGGACGGTGATCCTGTAATCGACCCAAAAGCGGTCCGAAGCTGTGGTCATGGTCGGCTCTCTCCCTGATGTCGCCGCAGGAATGTAGCATCCATGGCCGCCTGGCGGCAAGTCGGACGAGGGAAGTCACGACCTGATGTGACCTTTTGACCCGCGAGCTGGAAAAAATGCCGCAAGGTTCTGTTTTGTCTGTCATAACAGGAGGTTGGGGTGAAAAGTTTGAAAAGCCGGAGAGGTCGTCAACGTCGGATGTCAAATGGGTTTTGGTCCGCAACATGCTGAAATGGCGGAAGAATTTTTTGACAGGATCTTGTTTTGCTGAAGTGAACGGAAGTTGGAAAAGGGCGTTTTGAAAATCCTTTTGAATCTCGATATGTTATGGCTCGATTTTGGCATGTGCGCCGGGCAGGACCAACACTGCGAAAGGAGGAAGGACCATGTTGGAAAGCTTCGCGCTGCATCTGACCGCCTACATTTCCATCTTCGTTGTGGCCCAGGCCGTTGGACTGATTTTGAAAAAGCGCTGATTCTGTTTCCGGATCAGTTCTTTTTCAATCAGTCCCAAGGGGCGGTCCGGCCTGAAGGACGAACCGTCCCTTGGACAAATCTCCACCTGTCTGGCGGCGTTCGCGCCGCCCATTTTTTCAGCCTGCTGACGCAGGTAGGGGCGGGGACAGCTCCTTTTGGAAGCTGTCCCCGCTTTTTAACCATCGATAATTCCATTTTTTTTGTATTGCCGGCGAGTCAGTCGGTCTTTCTTCGCCGTAGCTGCTGCAGCGTCTCTTCCGGCTCCGGGCGTTCGGTGTAGTCGGCATTGACCTGGGCGGCGAGAATGGTTCCATCCGTGTCGATGACGTAGCGCGCCGGCATCGCCAGGGTCCAGTCCGGGGTGCCGTTGAAGCGTTCCAGGTCGATGCCGAAGCCCCGGTAGACCTCGCGCAGCTCCTCCGGCAGGGTGAACACCAGGCCGAAGTCGGCGGCGACCCTGTTGCCGGCGTCGAGCAGCAGGGGAAAGGCGAGCTGCAGGTCGGAGACAGTCTTTCTGGCGTGATGGGCGACCATGGGCGAGATGGCGACCATGTTGGCGCCGGTCGCCCGAATGTCGGCGTAGACGGCTTGCAGAGCTTCCAGCTCCGCGACGCAGTAGGGTCACCAGCCGCCGCGGAAGAAGACCAGAACGACCGGCCCCCGGGTGAGCATGGCCTGCAGGTCGTGGACGTTGCCTGAGGTGTCGGGCAGCGAAAAGGCCGGTGCCCTGTCGCCGGCTTTTCTGGCCTTGCCGGCCAGACCGGATTCTTCGAGCCGTTGCCGGGCACGCTGGATGACCTGCAGGGCTTCGGGCGGCATTTTCTGCACCGCCGCGGTTTTCAGGGCGGCGAGTTTTTCCTTGAGAGACATGGGAACCTCCGCTCAGGCTGCTTCGGCCTGACTGTTGCTTGTAGCGGGTTGACGGGTCTTCTTCTACCCTACCACCGCGGAGGGTGCTGACAAGAGGGGTAAATTAATCTCCCCCGTCGCCGGCGTCGTCCTCGCGCGGACTGAACAGGCGCAGTTCGGCCTGCTCCAGGCACTGTCGCAGCAGTTCGTCAAGCTGCGGCATGTTGGCCTCGTAGCGTTCGATCTCCTCTAGGTTGGCCCGGGTTTCCGGGTGCGGAGCGATCATGAACGAGCAGCAGTCGGGATAGGGCTGGATCGAATCCTCGTAGGTGCCGACCTGCTCGGCGATGGCGATGATCTCGTCCTTGTTCAGGCCGACCAGGGGGGCGAGGACCGGCCGCTCGGAGGCCGCCTGGATGCAGCGCATGTTGTCCAGGGTCTGGGAGGCGACCTGGCCGAGGGAATCGCCGGTGACGATGGCGCCGGCGCCTTCCTGCTCGGCCAGCATGTTGAGCAGGCGCATCATGCAGCGGCGGTAGACGATCATCCGTTCCTTGGCGGGAACGAAGGCGATGATATGGCGCTGGATGTCGCCGAAGGGAAAGATGTAGAGCTTGGCCCGGCGCTGACTGCGGGCCAGGGTCGAGACCAGGTTCTCGATCTTGCTCACCGCCGCCCCGGCGAACTGGGTCTCGTTGCGGATGTGGCCGAAGATGATCTCGCAGCCGCGTTTCATCATCATCCAGGCCGCCACCGGGCTGTCGATGCCGCCCGACAGGGAGGCGACCACCTTGCCGCTGACGCCGACGGGCAGGCCGCCCGGACCGGGGATCTTTTCGCTGTAGAGCAGGGTTTCCCGGTGGGTCAGCTCGATGAAGAGCCAGAGGTCGGGCCTGGTCAGGTTGACCTTCTTGTCGAGGGTGGCGGCAAGGTACCCTCCCACCTGCCGGCTGATCTCGTTGGAGTTGACCGGAAAGGTCTTGTCCGATCGGTTGGTGCGCACGCCGAAGGTGGCGAATTCGGACTGCCGCAGCAGCTCCGCCGCCTTTTCCTTGATCGCCTCCACATCCTTCGGCGCGGCGACCCCCATGGAAAAGTGGGCGATGCCCGGCACCCGCTTCAGGTTGTCGCGCAGGCGCTGCGGATCGGCATGATCGTGGGGGACGCAGACGATGCGGCCGTAACGCTTGTAGACCTGGGCCTGACCGCCGACCGCCTGCCTGATCCGTTTGACCAGGGCGTTTTCGAAATAGGCCCGGTTCTTACCCTTGGTAGCGATTTCGCTGTAATGGATGATGATGCGCGCGTCCATCGGTCCTGCTCCCGTGTTGAGGGCGACAACGGAAAAGGGAGCGGGTTCCCGCTCCCTTTGTGATTATTGGCAGGCCAGGAGGGACTCGAACCCCCAACCCCCGGTTTTGGAGACCGGTGCACTAGCCAATTGTGCTACTGGCCTAGAGGCGGCCCATGGTAACCGAAACACGCCCGGCTGGCAAGGGGGAAGGGGGGCAAAGGGGGGCCTTTCCCGTTTTTTATGGCCGGGACAAAATGGACAATCTATAATGGCTGGCATCGTCCGATTCCATTCCCGTCACAGGAGGGCGTGACATGATTCTCACCAACGTCAACACCGTTCCCGGCAAGAAGATCGTGGAGCATTTCGGCCTGGTGCAGGGCAGCACCGTGCGCGCCAAGCATCTCGGCCGCGACCTGATGGCCGGGCTGAAGAATCTGGTCGGCGGCGAACTGAAGGGCTACACCGAGCTGCTGCAGGAAGCCAGGGAAGAGGCGACCAGGCGTATGGCGGAGCAGGCCCGGCTGCTCGGAGCCAACGCGGTGGTCAACATCCGTTTCGCCACTTCGAGCGTGGCCCAGGGCGCGGCGGAGCTTTTCGCCTACGGCACCGCGGTGCGGGTCGAATAGGAGCCGGTCGTGCTGGAGCTGTTCGTCCGCTATCCCGACCTGTTCTCCTTACTCCTGCTGCTGACTCTGGGCTATACCGCGGGAACCATCGCCGAAAAGCGCCACTACCGTTCCATCCGCAGGCGCGAAGCCGAGCTGGTGCGGATGTCGGTGGTGACCGCCGAAGGTTCCTTTCCGCCGGGCAAGGTGCGCCGTTCATTTCTGGTCAGCGGCAGCGCGGTGATTTCCATCGACTATTTCAAGCGCCTGCTGGCGATTCTGCGCAACATCTTCGGTGGCCGGGTCAAATCCTACGAATCGCTGGTCGACCGTGCCCGGCGCGAGGCGGTGCTGCGCATGAAAGAGGAAGCCCGCAAGAAGGGCGCCGGGATGATCATCAACATGCGTCTGGAAACCGCCGTCATCGGTCGCAACGCCAACCGCAAGAAAAGCATCGGCAGCGTCGAGGCCATCGCCTACGGTACGGCGATCGTCTTCAACCGGTGAAGCTCTGCTGCGGTCGAAAGACCTGGAAGATTCTTTTTAACGCAGAGGCGCAGAGAAGGAGAGGCCGCAGAGCCAAGCCGAAAAAGCGATTTTTAAAATCTGAAAAAATAGTGCTTTTTCTTTCTGCCTCTGCCCCTCAGGCGTCTCCGCGTTGAATACATTCTCTTTCCGGATGGCGTATCGTTCCTCTCTGATGATTGCTGACCAGGCGGATGAAATTCACCCCCAGACTCCCCGCTGAAAACGTCAACGTCTCGAAAACCCACCCGCTGGTCGAGTTCGCCTGGCTGGTCGGCGGGCTGGTGCTGCTCTGCCTGCTGGTTTTCGGCGGCCTCGGGCTGGCCGTCGACCTGGTGGTGGATCATGTCTCTCTGCCGGTGCAGAAACAGCTGGGGGATATGGTCCTGAAGAGGATGCCGACGAAGGACGAGGCGGCCCTGCAAAAGCGCCTCGACGCCTTGCTGGCGGCCCTGCCGGCCGATTCCCCCCTCCGGCGGCAGTCTTTCCGGGTGCTGCTGGCCGAGATTCCCGAAGTCAACGCCGTGGCTTTGCCGGGCAACACCATTGTCGTTTTTGCCGGTCTTTTGCGCGAGGTCACCTCGGAGAACGAGCTGGCCATGGTGCTGGCCCATGAACTGGGGCACTTCGCTCACCGGGATCACCTGCGGCGGCTGGGGCGCGGCCTGGCGGTAACCGTTCTGGCGGTGATGCTCTTCGGCGAGAATTCGGATATCACCGACCTGGTCTCCAGCCTCTTTCTTCCCTGGCAGGCCGGCTATTCGCGCCGGCAGGAGTCGGCGGCCGACCGGTTCGCCCTCGAGCTGCTGGTGGCGCGCTATGGCCACGCTGCCGGTGCCACTGACCTGTTCGCGCGGCTGGTGCGTCAGGGGGGCCGGCGACCGCCGCGCCTGCTGGCGTCGCACCCCTGGCCGGAACAACGGATCGGTCAGATCGAAGTCTGGATCGCCACTGAGCAGCTGCCGACCGGTTTCCGGCAGCCTCTGGGCGCCGACCTGCGGCGACTCGCCGCCGCCGTGAGCCTTGAACCTGAATCCGTGAGCTCATCACTGGCGGATGGCACACGTCATTGACCTGTCTGAGCTTTCCAAAAATCACCGGTGAACCTATGGGTGCACCTTGCGATTTTTGAAAAACTCTTGCAGGTCAGGCGCTTGCACCCTCCATCCTGCATAAACTCACGGATTCAGGTTGAAGGTTCGCAGCCCGGCGGCAAGCGGCCGGCCGCCGGAGGCTTTGGTTTCTGGCTTGCCGACGTTTTTGCGTGACGGCCGTCGATCGTCGCGTCTCGTACTGTTCAATTCCTCCTAAACTTCCCTGAAACTCCTCCCGATATGATCCCCTGAAGCCACAACCCGTGTACGCTACCTGCGAATTCCGGCCTTCAGCAACGCCCAGGGAGGAGAAACATGAAACTGTTTGGCAAGCTGCTCACTTCGTTCGCCGGTATTGCCCTGATCTGCGCCCTGGTCGGCGGCGTCGGCTGGTATGGGATTCACCATACCCGTGATCGATTGCGGGAGGTCAGCGACATCCGGCTTCCCGCCGCGCAGAACCTGGGCCTGCTGATGGAGGCGATGAATGCCCTGAAGGCCAGCGAGCGAACCATGGTCAACGCATCGCTGACTGCCGCCGAGCGCCGGTTCGAGCTGGAGAACCTGCAGAAGGTGAGGCGGAAAGTGCAACAGATTGTCGGCCGCGTTGACGCCCTGCCCAGAAGCCCCGAAGAAGAGAAGCTCTGGGGAGAGATCAAGACCGCACTTGCCACCTGGGACGGTGAACGGCGGAAGCTCGAGAACCTGATCGACAAGATCCAGCTCGACGATGTGAAGGGACTGGAGGCGCTGCTGGTCGCCCGGCAGCTCGATCATGTCAGCTGGGTCCGTACGCTGGAAGAGGCGGTCATGAGCGGCAGGCCCTTCACCGGCCAGCTCGATCCGCGCCTGTGTGGCCTCGGTCGCTGGCTTGGCAGCTACATGACCGATGATGCAGAGTTCGAGCGTCTTCTGTCCGCCTTCACCAAGCCGCACCGGATGCTGCACGGTTTTGGTGAAACCATCAATGACCTGATACGGCAGGGCAAGCGTGACGAGGCCAGGCAAGTGCTCGAAACCAAGGTCAAGCCGACCCTGGCCGGTATCGAAGACATTTTTTCCGGGGTTCTGACCTATGTGCGCAAGGACCTTGGCGAGATGAACCAGGCGATCAAGCTCGCTTTTGGCAGCGAGCGGGTGGCGTTCGAGGCCGTCATGAAACCGCTCGACGAGCTGCTGACCCTGAACCGGAAACTGACGGTCGCCAGCCGGGATGCCGCCGAGGCGGCGGCCCGCACCAGCCAGATGCTGGCGATCAGCGCCGTGATTGCCGGGATTCTGGGGGCGCTGCTGCTCGGCGCACTGATGGCCCGCAGTCTGGCCCGACCGATGAAAAGACTGGTGGAGATGATCCGCAATCTCGAGAATGGCCATCTCCATACCCGGCTCAACCTGACCCGGCATGACGAGATCGGCGAGGTCGGCCGGGCGATGGACGCCTTCGCCGACAGCCTGCAGAACGAGATTGTCGGCAACCTGGAGAAGCTGGCGCGGGGCAATCTCGATTTCGATATCCAGCCGCGCGACGGCCAGGACGTGGTGCGCGGCGCCCTGAAGCGGCTGAACGAGAGCCTCAACGCCATGCTGGTGCAGATCCAGGTCACCGGCGACCAGATTGCGGCGAGCGCAGAGCAGATCGCCGACACCAGCCAGTCCCTCTCCCAGGGGGCGACCGAGCAGGCGAGCAGCCTCGAGGAAATGGCCGTCTCGATGAACGAGATGGCTTCCCAGGTGAAGCAGAGTTCGGTCCGCATCAGTCGCGCCAACACCCTTTCCGACGAGGCGCAGAAGGTCGCCGAGAAGGGGAACGCGCAGATGCAGGAGATGATCGCCTCGATGCGCGAAATCAACGAGGCCGGCGAGAGCATCTCGAAGATCATCAAGGTGATCGACGAGATCGCCTTCCAGACCAACCTGCTGGCGCTCAATGCCGCAGTCGAGGCGGCCCGCGCCGGCCAGCACGGCAAAGGCTTCGCCGTGGTCGCCGAAGAGGTGCGCAACCTGGCGGCGCGCAGCGCCAAGGCGGCCCGGGAGACGGCGGAGCTGATCGAGGGGGCGGTGGAAAAGACGGAGCGCGGCACCCGGATCGCCAACCAGACCGCCGAGGCCCTGAACGAAATCGTCACCCGGATCACAGAGGTGTCGAACCTGCTCGACGAGGTGAGCTGCGCCAGCAACGAGCAGGCCGAGGGCATCGTCCAGGTCAACGAAGGGCTGAACCAGATCGACAAGGTGACCCAGATCAACACCGCCAGCGCCGAGCAGAGCGCGGCGACCAGCGAAGAACTCGCGAGTCAGGCCGCGCACCTGCGACAGATGCTCAGCCAGTTCACCCTCAAGTCTTTCGAGTCGTCAGCGACAGGTGATGACGGAAAGAGGAGGGAGCTGATCAAGTGGAGTGAGGATTACAGCACCGGCATCAGCATGGTCGACGAGCAGCACAAGCGTCTGCTCGATCTGATCAACCAGCTCTTCGTATCGATGAAAAACGGTGGCGACAAGGCGACGGTCAGAAACGCCATCGAAGGCCTTGCCGACTACACTCGCAGCCACTTCTCCGACGAAGAGGATCTGATGCGACGGTACGGCTATCCGGACCTGGATGCGCACATCAAGCTGCACCAGAAGTTCGTCGACGCCGTGCAGGACTACCAGCGTCGGCTCGCCAACGACGAACGCCTGGCGCCGGCCGAGGTCTTCAATTTCCTCAAGGGCTGGCTGATCTACCACATCCAGGAGAAGGACCGCGACGGGTATGCGCCTTACCTGCACGAGCGCGGCGTACACTGAGGGGGGAAGCAGGGGCGGTTCTTTACCGCCGGTTTTTGCTTTTTGCCCTTCGGCCGGGATTGCGCCCCCGGACGGCGCCTTACTCTTTGGCGCTCCAAAGAGTAAGCAGAAAGAGCTTCGCCCGCGGCGGGCATTGCTGTTGCACTGGTTTGGTGGGGCGTGGCAATGCCGTATCAACAAGAAACGGCGGCTCTTCGCCTCGGCAGAAAAGGCATCCCAACGAGCGGCAGGCCGCTCGATGGGCCAGGCCGCACCGCCGCAGCCCCAACGGAACAGTTCCCGTTACGAACAGCCGTCCCCGTCGAGGCCCCTCCGAACAATCTGGCCCGCGTGAGCGCAGCGAGCCCGGGATCAGGTCTTGAATCGTCAGATCTGGATGCAAAGTGGCCAGGTTTGCGAATGGGAAGATTGTTCATTTGCCAAGCCTGAGTCTTTTGTTTCTTCGACGGGCTGTTGCTCGTGCCGGTAGGCCTGACGTCCGAACGGTGCTAGAATGCAATGCCCTGCCCGGACTCAGCCCAGGTTGTACGGAGGAATGCCATGCGTTACGCGGCCCGGCGGGTGGCACAGATGCCGCCGACCATCTTCGCCGAAATGACGGCCCTGGCCCAGCGCCACCAGGCGATCAATCTCGGCCAGGGTTTTCCCGATTTTTCAGCGCCCGACGACATCAAGCAGGCGGCGATGCGGGCGATTGCCGCCGATTGCAACCAGTACGCGCCGGGAGCGGGGGTGTCGGCCCTGCGCCAGGCCCTGGCCGGGTACTACCGGCGGCATTACCGGCTCGATTTCGACCCGGAAAGCGAGATTCTGGCCTGCGTCGGCGCCACCGAGGCGATCTTCGCCGCCATGCTCGGCCTGCTCGATCCCGGCGACGAGGTCATTCTCTTCGATCCGGCCTATGATTCCTACCGGCCCGCCATTGCCTTTGCCGGTGGTATCGCCCGCAGCCTCGTTCTGCGTCCTCCCGACTGGCGTCTTGCTCCCGAACGGCTCGAAGCCCTGGTGACGCCTCGCACCCGGATGCTGCTGCTCAACAGCCCGCACAACCCGACCGGCAAGGTCTTCAGCCGCGAGGAACTGGAGCTGCTCGCCGCTTTCTGCCGCCGCTACGATCTGCTGGTGGTGACCGACGAGGTCTACGAGCACCTCTGCTACGACGGAGCCCGGCACCTCCCCCTCGCCAGCCTGCCGGGTATGGCAGAACGGGTGCTGACCGTTTCCAGTCTCGGCAAGAGCTTCAGCGTCACCGGCTGGAAGGTCGGCTGGGCTGTCGGCCCGGCGCCGCTGGTCGACGCCGTGCACAAGGCGAAGCAGTTCGCCACCTTCTGCGGTGCGACGCCGCTGCAGACGGCGGCGGCCGAGGCCCTCGCCGTCGAGGACGACTACTACCGGCAATTGGCCGAGGATTACCGGCGTCGGCGGGACTTTCTCTGCCAGGCGCTGGCGGCGGCCGGCCTGAAGCCGTTCGTTCCGGCCGGCACCTACTTCGTCATGGCGGATATCTCCGCCAGCGGTTTTATCGACGACCGGGATTTCTGCCGTGCCCTGCCGGAGAAGGCCGGAGTGGCCGCCATTCCGGCCAGCCCCTTCTATGCCGACCCCGAAGCGGGGCGGCGGCTGGTTCGTTTCACCTTCTGCAAATCCTGGCCCCTGCTCGAAGAGGCCGCGACGCGCCTGCGTAGGTATTTTGCCGCCTGAACGGACGGTTCCAGGTTCCCGCCCGTTCAGGAGCTCCGTGGCCGCGCGGGAGGGCGAGGCAGGTCTGTTTTGTCCTGGAAAATTATAGAACACTGGTCTACTCTATAGAACGGCCGTCCCTCTCGCAAAAGGAGGATGCCATGGCTGTTCATCACGGTCCCATCGAAGAGCGCATCAACTGGCTCCTGGATCTCGCCCACCGTCACACCGCGGAATTCCGCAGCCCCGACGCCTGTCTGGCCCGGGAACATTATCAGGCCAGGCATCCCACGGCGATCGTTGTCCTGAAGTGCATGGACGGTCGCATCGATGTCCCCGTGGTCACCCAGACACCGCCGGGCATCATCCAGCCCTTCCGCAATCTGGGGGGCATGTTCGATCTCGGATGGCCATATCTGGGGGAAGTGCTGGCCAATCATATCCACCGTCAGATCGCCGCCGGAAAAAGGGTGCTGCTCCTGATCACCTACCATTTTTCGCGGGGCAGTGAAAAAAGGGGCTGTGCCGGATTCGGCTACAACACGCAAGCGGCCATTGACTTTACCGGGCGGATCAAGGAACAGGCCGAGAGGATTTTCGGTGCCAGCCACGCGACGGTCTATCCGATCATCTGCGGCTTAGAGACCGACGAGGACGCCCTGCTGATCCACGGACGAGACGGCCGGGTTCTGGACCTGTCGAGGATCGATTCCGGAGCGGCAGGCCATTTGCGGAGTCGGGTCGAAGAGCTTTTTCCCGACATGAACGGGCAGATGCAGAAGGATCTGACCCGTCTGTTGCAGGGCAATCTGAACTGGATGGCCAAGGTGCGTCAGAGGGGGCGGACCCTCGAGATCGAACATCGGGAATGGATGATCTGTCTGGGGCGGGGCTTCGATTTTCTCCACACCCCGAACCTGGCATTGATCATCGGCCCTTACAGCCCGGATCTGGCGGATCCGATCCGAAAGGCGGCCGGAATCATCGAAAACAACATGAAGGCAGGCAGAATACCCGATGACGGCTTTCTGCTTTTTGCCTCGGTCCCTTATGAGGATATAGGTCCCGACCAGGCCCGGGCCGAGCTCAAGTCCCGTTTTCTGGCCGATTTCGCTTCGCAAGTGATTCGGACCCACCATCCCCACCTCGCCGAACGGATGCACCGGCTGACAGCCGTCCTCTCCTGGCGCTCCCGCGCCCTCAGTCTGCTTCCTGAGGCCTGAAAAACGGCAGCAAAAAGAGGGACGGTTACCTGCCGGAGCCGTGTTCTTCTCTTTTATTCGCTGCCTGCAGAAGCTCAGACCAATCTGAGGCCGGCCTATTTCACCTCAACGGCCCTCGCTGCAGATGCTTCACCGGTCATCTTCTTCCGGGTAAAGCCCAGCAAGCCTTTCGTCGATAAGATACCTACAAAAATGATTTTGTTTTTTACCAACTTTCACGAGGAGTGACTCATCATGCGATTTCTGTTCTTTTTGGTCTGTCTTGTTCTTGTTCTCGATCCGATGGCATCGATGGCGACGGAAACGGTTACCGTAGCCGGTACCGGGGACAGCCAGGAACTGCTGCGGCGGTTGGCCGCGGCCTATCAGCAGAAAATGCCCGGCGTAAGGGTCGAGGTGCCGGACAGTATCGGCAGCAGCGGCGGGGTCAAGGCCACGGCCAGGGGAGACTGCGACCTCGGTCGTGTCGCCCGGCCGCTCAAGGAGAAGGAGAAGGCCTATGGGCTCCATTACCGGGTTTTTGCCTACTCCCCCGTCGTTTTTGTCGTTCATCGCAGCGTGACTGGCATCGACAACCTGACGACCGAGCAGATTCTCGCCATCTACTCGGGGAAAATACAGAACTGGAAAGAGCTGGGCGGTCCGGACGCCAGGATTCTGGTCGCCAATCGGGAAAAAGGTGATTCTTCGCGTTCGGTTCTGGAAAAAAAGATTCCCGGGTTCAGAGACCTGACTTTCGTGGGAGAGACAGTCTACAGTACGCCGGAAGCCGTGGAGATCCTCTCCTCCCATGAAAACACCATCGGCTATCTGCCGCTGGCCATGGCCATTCATTCGAATCTGAAGGTGCTGAAATTCAACGGTATCGCTCCGGAAGCGGGTGCTGTTCTCAGTGGCCAGTACCCTTTGGCCAGCCCCTTCGGCATCATCTGGAAAGACGGCGTCAAACAGTCGGCCCTGGGTTTCATGAGCTATCTTTTCACCCCCGAGGCCCGCAGACTGATGCAGCATTTTGGAGTGATCGCGACGATCGACTGACCGGCTACGATGTTGCAGTCGATACGTTCCAGGCTGTTCGCCTCTCACGTCCTCGCTTTGCTGCTGCTGGCAGTGGTCCTGCTCGCGGTCTGGTACCTTCAGGTCAGTTCGTTCCTGCTCAGGCAGGAACAGGACGAGTTGGACATCGACACCCGTCAGATTGTCCGCACGATCTTTGAGAGTCTCAGGGAGCACGGACAGACGCTGTCCCAGATCGGCAGGGGACGGCCTGTTCTCGACTTTCACAAGACCTATCGTGAACTGGCGCTGATCGACTATCTGGACGACTTCAGCGTCACATTTCCGCAGCTTTCCTTCCTCGACGACCACGGCGTCGAGGTATTGCGGGTTGTTCATGGACAGAAGGACGAAGCAGCCGGCGGGTTCGGCGATACGGCCCTGTTCCGGGCGGCCCGGCAGCATCCGGGCAAGGTCCAGGTCGGCATCCACTTGCCCGATCAAGGTCGGGAAGACCCGCAGGTACTGATGATCCTGGGGATCTACCAGTACTTTACTGACCGCTTCAACGGCGCTCTTATGGCGGGATTTCCGATCCGCGAGCTGTTGCCCGGGATCGAAGAATATGCCGACGCGACCGGACGGTTTGTCGGGCTTTTCGACTACGGCGGCAGGCTGCTCCACCTGGAGCTCCCAGAGGGCTTCAAAAGTGCCGTCGACCGGAGCATGCAGCTCCCGGAACCAATGCGTCCGGATCGGAAACGGGCGAGCCGGTCGGGCAAGATCAGATTGTTCGGAGCGGAGGGATGCTTCGCCACGGTGTATCTTCAATCTCTGGATATTTCGCTGCTGGTCTTTGCGCCGCTCGACAAATACCGGGAGCAGCTTGCTGGTCTGGTGAAAAGCAGCCTGCAGGTCTGCGCCCTTGCTCTGGCCGTGATCGTGGTCATAGTAAGGTCTTTTGCCGGCAAGTTGGCCCAGCCGATTGACGAGCTCAGCAAGGCCGCAGCCAGGGTGGCCGGCGGCGATTTGACGGTGCGGGTGGAGTCTCGCGTAAGCGGGGAAGTCGGGCAATTGATTCACTCTTTCAACCAGATGGTAGAGAGTCTTGGAAAGACGACTGTATCGCGCCGTTTGATGAAGAACATTATCGATTCGATGCACGAGTCGTTGCTGGTGGTCGACCCGCGGGGGACCGTTCTGCGCGCCAACAGCGCAGCGGCGATGACTTTCGGCATGGATAGCGAAACCCTGAAGGGAGAGTCCGTGGAAAACCTGCTCGGTGAGGCGGGAGGGAAATTGTTGACCGAAACCTGTGGCGACACCCGACATGTAGCCCGTGAAATAGAGGTCACCACCCCGTCGGGCGAGTCGCTGCCCGTTCTCTTTTCCTGCGCCCCGCTGCCTGGTCAGGGGTTCGTTCTGGTCGGACAGGATATTTCGCAGCAGAAAAAGGTGGAAATGGAACTGCGCGAATTTGCCCACAGGCTGGAAGAGAGCAACCGGGAGCTGGAGGAGTTCGCCTATGTCGCCTCCCACGATTTGCAGGAACCCCTGCGCAAAATAAGCGCCTTTGGCGACCGGCTGGTTTCGAAATACGCCGACAGGCTTGACGAAACCGGGCGCGACTATCTGGCGCGCATGCAGAATGCCTCGGTGCGCATGCAGACGTTGATTTCCGACCTGCTCAGTTTCTCAAGGGTCACGACCAAGGCGCGTCCCTTCGAGGTGGTGGACCTGAATCGGGTTGTTGGCGAGGTTATCTCGGATATCGAGGTTCGGGCCACCGAGCTGAACGCGACCATCGAGGTAGGAGAGCTTCCAACCATCGATGCGGAACCCTTGCAGATGCGCCAGCTGTTCCAGAACCTGCTCGGCAACGCGCTGAAGTTTCACCGCCAGGGGGTTGCGCCGGAGATACGCGTCGCAGGTGAGGAATTCCTGCGCGGGTATGAACGCTGGTGCTGTTTGACCGTCAGCGATAACGGTATCGGTTTTGAGGAGAAGTATCTCGACCGGATTTTCGGTGTTTTTCAACGCCTGCACGGCCGCTCCGACTACGAGGGCTCGGGTATCGGTCTGGCCATCTGCCAGAAGATCGTCCGGCGACATGCCGGTACCATTACCGCTTCAAGCCGTGTCGGCATTGGTACCACCTTTATCGTCGAGTTGCCCGTTCGCCAGGACAAGGAGACCTTGCAGCATGACCAAGCATAAAGAATCCATCATCATTCTGGTGGCAGACGATGACCCGGATGATCGCCTGATGGCCAAGGAGGCCCTGGAAGAGGCGCGTCTGAAAAATGAGATCCGTTTCGTCGAAGATGGCGAGGAGCTTCTTGATTATCTCTACCGCCGCAATGCCTACCGGGAACCGGGGGCGGCGCCACGTCCCGGGCTCATTTTGCTCGACCTGAACATGCCGCGCAAAAGCGGGCGTGAGGCGCTGGCCGAAATCAAGGCCGATTCCGACCTGAGACGCATTCCCATTGTCGTACTGACCACCAGCAAGGCCGAGGAGGATATCCTGCGCAGCTACGATCTCGGTGTCAATTCGTTCATCTCCAAGCCGGTATCGTTCGATGGCCTTGTGGAAGTGATGCGCAGCCTCTCCCGTTACTGGTTCGAAATCGTTGCCCTGCCGACCGGTTCGCAAGGAGTATGAATGGGTGAACAGCTGCTCAGCATTTTGATCATCGATGACGACGAGGACGATGTTCTGATCGCTCGCGACCTGCTTGGCGACATCGTTGGGACATCCTATCGCGTCGACTGGTCGTATGACTATCAGGAGGCGCTCGGCAAGCTCTTGAGCAATGAAGCCGATGCCTGCCTGCTCGATTACCGTCTCGGCTCCCGGACGGGACTGGAACTGCTGCGCGAGGCCGTTGCCGGCGGCTGCGAGATTCCGATCATCTTTCTGACAGGCCAGAGTGACCGGGAAATCGACCTCGAAGCCATGGAGGCCGGTGCGTCCGACTACCTGGTCAAAAGCCAGCTCAATGCTCCGCTGCTTGAACGGTCGATCCGCTATGCCATCGAACGGGCCCGCTCCGAACGACGGTTGGCCCACCTCGCCCAGTACGACCACCTGACCGGACTGCCGAACCGAAGCCTGCTGCAGGACAGGCTTAGCCAGTCGCTGGCCCTGGCCATGCGGCAAAAACAGTCTCTTGCCGTGCTCTTTTTGGATCTCGACCGGTTCAAGATCATCAACGACACCCTTGGGCATTCGGCCGGAGACACGTTGCTCAAGTCGGTCGCGGAACGCCTCAGTTACTGTCTCGACATGAACGAAACCGGTCTTGCTCAGGGGGGAGGGTACCTCAGGGAGATTGCCGACCGGCTCAGCAACAATCTGCGGCGCAGCGATACGGTCGCGCGTCTCGGTGGTGACGAGTTCGTGGTCGTACTTTCCTCTATCGCCAGGGAGGAGGATGCCGCACTGGTGGCCAGGCGTATCCTCGGCGAGATTCGCAGACCGATTCGGCTTGGTGACCGGGAAATCTATATGACCGCGAGTATTGGCATCTCGTTGGCACCAACAGATGGCACCAGTGTTGAAGACCTCATCCGTCATGCCGATGTCGCCATGTATCAGGCCAAGGAACATGGCGGCAATACCTACCAGTTCTTTTCCAAGGAGATGAATGAACGGGCCCTCGATCGCCTGAATTTCGAAAGCAGATTGCTGCGCGGCCTTGAAAACCGGGAATTTCATCTCCATTACCAGCCCAAGTTTTCGGTCAGGACGGGCCAGATCAGCGGAATGGAAGCCTTGCTGCGCTGGACGCCTGAGGATGGACCGCCCGTTTCGCCGGCGAAGTTCATTCCCATCCTCGAAGAAATCGGGATGATTGAGACCGTTGGGACATGGGTTCTGAGCCAGGCCTGCCGTGACCTGCATGCCTGGATGGCGTCAGGTTGCCCGGCCATTCCCGTTGCAGTGAACATCTCCGGGGCCCAGATGAAAAAGAAGGATTTCGTCGATACGGTTGCCGGCGTGCTGAGGGAGACGCTCATCGAGCCGGAACTTCTCGAACTCGAACTGACCGAAAGTATCCTGATGCACAACGTCGACGAAACGGTCAGGACGCTGAAACAACTCACCAGGCTGGGGGTCAGCGTATCGATCGATGATTTTGGTACCGGATATTCGTCGCTCAGCTACCTGAAGAACTTTCCGGTGAAGAAACTCAAGATTGACAGTTCGTTCATACGCAACATCGGCAAGGACAAGGGGGATGAGGCCATCGCCAAATCGATTGTCGACCTCGCCAAGCATCTGGGTATGTCGGTTGTGGCGGAAGGGATCGAAACCCTTGAGCAACTCGACTTTGTTAGGCGCCTGCAATGCGAGGAGGCACAGGGATTCCACCTGGGCAAACCGGCGCCACTGGAGCAGCTTTTAAGCATTTGCCGGGAGGTGAAGGACAGCAGATCCGGCTGATTCGTGGGCGGGGACATGGGAGGACTTCCGGGCCCAGACTTCAAAAACTGTTCGATCCAGGAAAAGAGGGGGGCGGTTCCCTGCTGGAGCCGTCCCCCTCTTTGTCTGCTGTCTGCGGAATTTCAGACCACCCTGACGCCGGCGGTTTCCGCCTTGACGGCCTGGCCGATGATGCGGGAGGTGGTGACGCCTGCGGCACGCAGGTCGCCGACCAGGGCGTCGGCCTGGCCGGCCGGCAGGGCGAGAAGCAGGCCGCCGGAGGTTTGCGGATCGAAAAGAAGCTCCTGCTGGGGGCCGGTGAGCCGCGCCTCCAGCTCCAGCCAGCCGGCGGTCAGCTTGCGGTTGGGCTTGTTGCTGCCGGTGGTCTCGCCTTTGGCGTACATCTCCAGCACGTTGGGATGAATCGGCAGGGCGGCATATTCCAGTTCGATCAGCAGCCCGGAACCTCTGGCCATCTCGAGGCTGTGCCCGGCGAGTCCGAAACCGGTGACATCGGTGCAGGCATGGATGTCGTACTTCAGGGCGATCTCCATGGCCGGGCCGTTGAGGGCGGCGATCTGCGGCAGTATCGGATCGAGTTCCTGCCGGGGAAGTCTTCTCGACCGGCAGGCGTTGAAGAGTACACCTGTCCCCAGGGGCTTTGTCAGCACCAGCGCGTCCCCCGGTCTGGCACCGCAGTTGGTCAGAATCCGCTGCGGAGAGATCACACCGGTGACGGCCAGTCCGTAGACCGGCTCCTCGTTGTCCGTCGAATGACCTCCGGCCAAGACCGCTCCGGCCTCGGACACCTTTTCCAGACCGCCGCGGAGGATTTCGCGCAGAACCTCCGGGCCGAGTTTTTTCTCCGGAAACATGACCAGGTTCAGAGCGATGACCGGCCTGCCCCCCATGGCGAAGACGTCCGAAAGGGCGTTGGCGGCGGCGATGCGGCCGAACCAGACCGGGTCGTCCACCGGCGGGGTGATGTAGTCCACCGTGCTGACCAGGGCCAGTTCGTCGTTGAGCCGATAGACCGCCGCGTCGTCGCTCGATTCGAAGCCGACCAGGAGGTTGGGGTCATCGGGAAGCGGCAGACCGCCTAAGGCGTCCGACAGGACCGTCGGACCGATCTTGGCGGCTCAACCGCAGGTTCGGGCCAACCCGGTCAGGGTTTTCTTTCTGCCGAAAAAGCGCATGCAGTCTCCTGATTCGTGATTGCGGTTCCGGCCCCATGCCGGAACCGTTCTCCAATCTAGGCCAGGAGATGAAACAAGTCAAAGAAAAGGGGACGTGCCCCCGTGGAGCCTGTCCCCTTTGAGTACGCAGTCTCGTGCATTCGCTTCCGGCCGACGTTATTTTTCCACCAGAATCCTCACCATTCGCCGCAACGGTTCGGCGGCGCCCCACAACAGCTGGTCGCCGCAGGTGAAGGCGGAAAGGTACCGTGGGCCCATCTTCATCTTGCGCACCCGGCCGACGGGGGTCTTCAGGGTGCCGGAGACGGCGGCCGGAGTCAGTCGCGAAAGGGTCGCCTCCCTGGTGTTGGGTACCAGTTCGGCCCATTCGTTGTCGTTGGCGAGCAGATCTTCGATGTCGGCGATCGGCACATCCCTGGTCAGCTTGATGGTCAGGGCCTGGCTGTGGCAGCGCATGGCGCCGACCCGCACGCAGATGCCGTCAATGGGGATTGGTGTTTCGCTGCGCAGGATCTTGTTGGTCTCGGCGTAGCCCTTCCACTCCTCCCGGCTCTGGCCGTCCTCGACTTCACGGTCGATCCAGGGCAGCAGGCTGCCGGCCAGGGGAAAGCCGAAATGGTCGGTCGGGATGGCGTCTCCCTGCAGTTCGGCGGTCACCTTGCGGTCGATCTCCAGAATGGCCGAGGCCGGGTCTTTCAGCTCGTCGGCGACGCTGGCGTGCAGGTGACCCATCTGCGCCAGCAGTTCGCGCATGTTCGGCGCCCCGGCGCCGGAGGCGGCCTGGTAGGTCATGGAAGTGAGCCATTCGACCAGCCCGGCGCGGAACAGGCCGCCCAGGGCCATCAGCATCAGGCTGACGGTGCAGTTGCCGCCGATGAAATCCTTCTGCCCGGCGGAAAGGGCGGCGTCTATGACATCCCGGTTGACCGGGTCGAGAATGATGACGGCGTTTTCTTCCATGCGCAGGGCGCTGGCGGCGTCGATCCAGTAGCCGTTCCAGCCGGCAGCGCGCAATCGCGGGTGGATTTCCTTGGTGTAGTCGCCGCCCTGGCAGGTGACGATGACGTCGAGTTTTTTCAGCTCGTCGACATCTTTCGCGTCGAGCAGCTTGCCGGCATCGAAGGGAGCTTCCTGGCCGACCTGGGAGGTGGAGAAGAAGACCGGATTGATTCCGGCGAAATCGTTTTCTTCCTGCATGCGCTGCATGAGCACCGATCCGACCATGCCGCGCCAACCGATAAATCCGACGTTCATTGTCCGCTCCTTGAGATGGTTTCTTGGCGGTTCCTGTCCGGGCCGCCGGTCAACGTAAAACGGCCACGGATCGCGATGATCCGTGGCCGTCGGTTTGTTGCGCGTCGAATGTGCGTCTACGCAATCCCCTGGTCACAGACCATCGCCCGCCCCGGCCTGGTTTTCCGGGTAGTGGTCTTGGTCCGTTTGCTGGTCAGGGATTCGGTCAGCATGGGGCGAGTCTGCCGAAAAGAGAGCCCGTTTGTCAAGCCCTTATCGGTCAGATCCCCCGCGCCTTGCGGATGGCCTCGTAGGCGGTGTTGATCTCGGCCAGCCGGTCGTTGGCGAACTTGATGAATTCCGACGGCAATCCCTTGCCGGCGATGCGGTCGGGATGGTATTCGGCGACCTTCTGCCGGTAGATCTTTTTCAGTTCGCTGTCGCTGATGTCGGGGGAGACGCCCAGCACTTCGTAGTGGGCGGCCAGTCCGAGTTCACTGACCGCCTGGTGGCCGACATGGCGCTGGTAAAGGGATTGGTAGACGGCGTCGGACAGTCGGAAGGCGGCCTTGGCCTCGAGCAGCATGCGCTCCTCTTCCGGGTGCAGCCGGCCGTCGGCCATGGCGACCTCAAACAGAAACTGCATCATGAACCGGCACATCTCCGGCTGCTGCCAGAAGAGCTCGCCGAACTGGCGGGCATAGTCGCCGAAGCTTTGCGGGCTGTGCTTGCTCTGGTTCATCACCTCGATGGCGAAGCGGCGAGTGGCGTCGTCCAGTCCCATCACCTCGTTGGCTACCCGGCGGATGGCGGCGATCTCGTCTTCGCAGACCCGGCCGTCGGCCTTGGCCAGCTTGCCGACCATGGAGAAGGCGGCGGTGAAGAATAGCATCTGCTGCCGGGCTTGATCGTAGTCGCCGCGCTGACTGTCTTCAATCTGCGGCGTCTGGTTTCTGTTGCTCATGGAAGCGCCGATGGCGGCACCGATGATGGCGCCGAACGGCCCGGCGACTACGGCGCCGATGCCGCTGCCGATGATGGTTCCCAGCCAGCCCATGTTTCCTGTCCTCCCCGTTCGGAATTGACGAAAGGCCTTTTATAGCACGCTGGAGCCGCTGCGAAAAGCGTGCTAGGATGCCGGTGTGCCCAGCGAGGAGGTCTAGCATGTCACGCCGAACACCGCGTTTTTCAGCCCATTACGGCTGGACCATCGTTCTGGCCGGCTATCTCACGCTTTTCGCCTGTCTCGGTCTGGCCCGTTTCGCCTACGGCATGCTGCTGCCGGGCATGCGGGCCGATCTCGGTTTCGGCTATGACCGCATGGGGTTGATCAGTACCGGCAATTTTGTCGGTTACCTGGTGTCCGTCGCCCTGGTCCCCAGGCTTCTGCATCAGTTCCGTCCCCGGATCACCATTACCGCCGGCCTGGCGCTCATCGCCGCCTGCATGCTGGCCGTGGGCGCGAGTCGTGATTTCGCGGTGATTCTCTGCCTTTACGCCCTGGTCGGATTCGGCAGCGGACTGGCCAACATTCCGGCCATGGTGCTGGTTTCGCACTGGTTCCGCCGATCACACCGTGGTCGCGCGGCCGGGCTGATGATCGCCGGCAACGGTTCGGCCATCATCCTGACCGGGTTTCTGGTTCCTCTGCTCAACCGGGCCTTCGGCGCCGCCGGATGGCGGGTGGGGTGGCTGGTTCTCGGCGGGATCGCCGCCCTGATCGCGCTACTGGCCGCCTGGCTGTTGCGCAACACACCGTCAGAACTGGGACTGGAGCCGGTAGGGCGCCCCGAGCCCGCTGGTGCGGGCCGACCGGCGGCTGAAAAGGCCGGCGGTGGCCTGCTGCTGCTGAAGCTGGGAGGGCTCTACCTGGTCTTCGGTGCCACCTACATGGTCTACGGCACCTTCATCGTCAGCAGTATGGTGGAGGAATACGGACTGAGCGAAACGAAGGCGGGATTTTTCTGGTCGTGGGTCGGGCTGCTCAGCATCTTTTCCGGCATTCTGTTCGGCGTTCTTTCCGACCGGATCGGCCGGCGGGCAGGACTGGCGGCGGTCTTTCTCGTCCAGAGCTGCGCCTACCTGCTGGCAGGCAGCGGTCTCGGCACGCCGGCGCTCTTTCTTTCCGTTCTGCTCTATGGTCTGGCGGCCTTTGCCATTCCGACCATCATGGCGGCGGCGGTGGGGGACTATTTCGGACTGCAGCGGGCGGCGAAGGTCTTTTCGCTGGTGACCTTCTTCTTTGCCGCCGGGCAGACGGTCGGTCCCGGCAGCGCAGGCGTCCTGGCCGACCATCTGGGATCTTTTGCGCCGGCCTACCTCGCTTCGGCCGGTCTGACCGGGCTGGCGATGGTTCTCTGCCGGCTTTTGCCGGCGGCCAGGAAGACAGTCGGCTGACCTGTCGCTGCGAGCTTCGGCCGGTGCGTGCCGGCTGCCGGATGAAGAAGAGGCCCAGCCGGCGGCAGCGGTTCTGTCACCACTGGCCGCCGACCTGGTGGATGGGATGGCGGTATTTGGTGCGGTTGGCGGTCTCCTGGCTTTTCACCACCCTGTAGATACCGAAGAAGATGGCCGCCAGCACCGCCAGGATGACCAGCAGTTTGCAGATGTCCTTCAGGTGGCTCATGCGCCCTCCCTGTCAGGGTCCTGCTTTTCTTTTCGACGCTGGCGGCAGGCCGCTTTAGCCGGAAGTTGAAAAAACTAGTGCGGTTGGCGCGATGCCGGCTCGTTCGCCTGCTGCAGCCGCTGCATGATCGCCTTCTGGCTCTCCGGCCATTCGGGGGCGAGGCGCTGCTCGAGAAAATGCGCCAGCAGGCTGTCAAAGAGCTGCAGGCCGCTCTGCAGCAGGTGCATGCGCTCAAAGAAGAGGGCCTCGCGCTCGAGGTCGGGGTCGGTCAGGTCGTCCTTTTCCAGCTGCACCCCTGGAGCGCGCAGACCGGCGAAATGGAAGGCGGGCGCCTTGAGGCTGAGCTTCCAGACGTCTTCGCCTTTCTCCAGGTAGATGACCGCCTCCTGCAGGGTCTTTCCCGCCAGCAGGGCGGTACAGGCTTCGCTGAACCGGTCCTGCGGTCCGGAAAGAACCAGCTTCTGCACGCCGCTTTCCGAGGCGCCGCTGATCACAAGCCGGTCGTTGAGGTAGGCGACGAACCCTTCTCCTTCGACCGCCGGGCCGGGCCGGCTGACGGCGAACTCGCCGCTGGCGTGCAGGGTCTGGTCGAGCAGCCAGAGCAGAAAATCCTCGCCCAGCCAGGCGTTCTTTTCCATCAGGTCGGAGACGGTATCGGTTTCCGCCCGGTTGGCCGTCTCCAGGGCCGGCCGAAGTTGGTCGGGAATCACGGCGCCGGCGCGGGCGTAGGGATGAAAGGCGACCAGTCGCAGCCCTTCGAAGGTTTGCTTGAACAGGTCGCAGAAGAGTTCGATCTGTTTGCTTCCCAGGCTGGTGAAGCTGACCAGTCCGCTTTCGGTGTCCCAGACGGCATCGTAGACCGCCGGTGTCGGCAGGGTGCGGGCGAGCAGGGAGGCCTTCACCGCCTCGCGCAGTTCTTCTTTTTTCTGCTTCGGCACCCGCTTCAGGCCCGGATTGTTCTGCAGGAATTCGGCTTCGGCCCGCTCGTAGTGTTCCTTGAGCAGGCGGGCGGGAACCTTGCGCTGGTCGCGGCGCAGCGAAAAGCAGAGCCAGTGGTCGCGGCGATAGCTGTTCGGACGTTCAAAACCGGCCTGCTGCGGGTCGTCCAGCTGCACCCAGCCGACGGAGAGCTCTTCGCTTCCCCGGTCGATCGACTGAAAGCGGTTGGCGGCCAGCCGTTCGCCGGCCCAGTCGAACAGGTCGCCGGACGGCTTTTCGCCGACGACGCGAAACTGGCAGAGACTGACGGTATTGGCGAGAATGCCCATGGGGTATGACTCCTGTGGATTAAAAGGTTCAAGGGCTCTTTCCGTGTTCATCCACGGCTGAAAATTCTCAGCCGCCGATCGCCTCCAGCTCCTGCCAGCGTTCGTAGGCCTTTTCCAGCTCTTCTTCCAGCTCTTTCAGTCGCTGCTGGCAGGTGCCGACCTCGGGACCGGCGCTGCGATAGAAATCGGGGTCGGCGAGTTTTTCGTGCAGTCCGGCCTGTTCGGCTTCGAGCTGTTCGATGCGTGCCGGCAGCTCTTCGAGCTCCTTTTTCTCCCGGAAGCTGAGCCGGCGGGGGCGCTCCTTTTTCGGCCGTTTCTTCGGCTCTTTCCTTTTCTCCGGTTCTTCCACCACCGGCCGCTGCCGCAGCCAGTCGCTGTAGCCGCCGACGTACTCGACGACGCGTCCTTCCCCCTCGAAGACGATGCAGCTGGTCACGGTACGGTCGAGAAATTCGCGGTCGTGGCTGACCAGAAAGAGTGTGCCCTGGTAGGCGGCCAGCAGTTCTTCCAGCAGATCGAGGGTTTCCAGATCGAGGTCGTTGGTCGGTTCGTCGAGCACCAGCAGGTTGGCCGGCCGGGTGAAGAGGCGGGCGAGCAGCAGCCGGCAGCGTTCGCCTCCCGACAGGTAGCGGACCGGGGTGCGGGCGCGGTCGGGCGTGAAGAGAAAATCCTTCAGGTAGCCGTAGACGTGCCGCGGCCGGTCGCCGACCAGCACCGTGTCCTGGTTACCGCAGAGGTTCTGTTGCACGGTCAGGTCGGGATCGAGCTGATCGCGCTGCTGGTCGAAATAGACCACGTTCAGCCGGGTGCCGTGGCGGACGCTTCCGGCCTGCGGCTGGATCTTGCCGAGCAGCAGCTTCAGCAGGGTGGTCTTGCCGGCGCCGTTGGGGCCGATGAATCCGACGCGGTCGCCGCGCAGGATGGTGGTGGAAAAACCGTCGATCAGAGGCCGGTTGCCGTAGCCGAAGGTCAGGTTTTCGGCCTCGATGACCAGCTTGCCGCTTTGCCCGGCTTCTTGCAGCTGCAGCCGGACCTGTCCCGTGCGCTGCCGCCGCTGCCGCCGCTGCCGCCGCATCTCTTCCAGCGCCCGTACCCGGCCCTCGTTGCGGGTACGGCGGGCCTTGATCCCCTTGCGGATCCAGATCTCTTCCTCGCTCAGCTTGCGGTCGAACCGCCGCCATTCTTCGTCCTCGGCGTGCAGGCGTTCTTCGCGGCGGCGCAGGTAGTTGGCGTAGTCGCCGGGATAGTCGTACAGCCGGCCGCGGTCGAGTTCGACGATGCGGTTGGCGACCCGGCGCAGAAAGGCGCGGTCGTGGGTGACGAAGACCAGGGTGAGGCCGGAGGCGAGCAGATGGTCTTCCAGCCAGGCGATGGTGGCGATGTCGAGGTGGTTGGTCGGCTCGTCGAGCAGCAGAATGTCCGGATCGCCGGCCAGGGCTCTGGCCAGCAGCGCCCGCCGGCGCTGGCCGCCGGAGAGTTCGGCCAGTTTGCGTCCGGGGATCAGGCCGAGGCGTTCGATGAACTGTTCGATGCGCTGCAGCTTTTCCCAGCCCTGCTCCGCCTCGATCGCCTGCTGCAGCTCGATCAGCTCCTGTTCGTGCCCCGGCGTGCCTTCCAGCTGCTGGTAGCGGATCAGCCGCTCTCCCGTGGCTCCGGCGCCGCGGGCGACGGTGGCGAAAACGGTGGCGTCTCGGGCTTCGGGCACATCCTGCGGCAGTTCGGTGATGACGATCCCCTGCCTCCGGTCGATGTCGCCGGCGTCGGGGCGGATCCGTCCCTGAATCAGGCCGAGCAGGGTCGATTTGCCGGCGCCGTTGCGGCCGAGAAGGCCGATGCGGTCGCCCTTGGCGATCTGCAGCCCGGCTTGGTCGAGCAGGGGCGCCTGGCCGTAGGCGTGGCTGATCTGTCGCAGCGAAACCAGAATCATGGCTGGCGGATTATGCCAGAGAAGAGGCCGTCTGCAAAGGGGCGCGGCCCTTCTTGTCTGAAGCGGCCGGCGAACTGTGGTATTCTGCACCTGAATCAGTGAGCTCATTGCCGGCAGATGGCACACATCAACTGGCCTGCCTGCGTTCTCCAAAAATCGCCGGCGAACCTATGGGTGCGCCTCAGATTTTTGGAAAACCCATTCAGGCCAGGCACGTGCACTCTCTATCCTGCATGAACTCACTGATTCAGGTTGCAACTCCCCCACCCCAGGAGAGGTTGGCTCATGGCCCGCAGGATTTTCGTCGCCGCCACCGGCCAGAACATCGGCAAGACCACGGTCTGCCTGTCGCTGTTGCATCTGGCGCGCAAAAAATACGCCCGGGTCGGTTTTATCAAGCCGCTCGGGCCCAAGCCCACTGATGTCGGCGGGATTGTCGTCGACAAGGATGCCGCCCTGATGGCCGGGGTCTTCGGTATGGAGGCGCATTTGCGCTACCTGTCGCCGGTGGTGGTGCCGCCGGGCATGACGCGGGATGTCATCGACGGTCGGGTTTCCACCGCCATGCTGCGCGAGCGGCTGCTGCAGGCTTTCGAGGTGCTTGACCGGGACTGTGATTTTCTGGTGATCGAGGGCTCGGGGCATCCCGGCGTCGGTTCGGTGCTCGGCCTGTCCAACGCCCGCATCGCTGCAATGCTCGGCGCTTCGGTGCTGATGGTGACCGGCGGCGGTGTCGGCAACGTGGTCGACGGGGTGGCGGCCCAGAGTGCCCTGTTCGAAAAGGAAGGGGTCGCGGTGCGGGCGATTCTGGTCAACAAGCTGGTGGCGGAAAAGCGGGAGCGCACCCTCGACTACCTGCGCCGCGCCTTCAGCGACGTCCCGCTGCAGGTGCTGGGCGGCTTCAACTACCAACCGATTCTGGCCAACCCGACCTTGCGGCGCATCGCCAAGGTGCTCGACCTGCCGCTGCACGGCTGCCACGACGATCTGGGGCGCATCATTCACCACGTGCAGATCGGCGCCGCCTCGACCCACCGGGTGGCCGAGCTGCTCAGGAAGGATTCCCTGCTCATCGTCACCAGCAGCCGCGACGAACTGCTGGTGACCATCGCCAATCTCTACACCATTCCCGAATACCGGGAAAAGATCGTCGGGTTGGTCATCCCCGGCCGGCAGCCGGTCGACCGCATCACCCAGCTCATCCTCGACCGCAGCGGCATCCCCTACTTTCGCACCACCCGAACCACCACCGCCGAGCTCTACCAGCTGATCACCGACGACGTCTCCAAGCTGACGCCCGAGGATACGGAAAAACTCGACCTGCTGCGCGAACTGGCCGAGATGCGGCTCGATTTCGACCAGATCGACCAGCTGGTGGCGTCGTCCCGCTGATACCTGAATCTGTGCGCTCTCCATCCAGCATGAGCTCACGGATTCAGGTGAAAAAACCCCGCATCGGTTCGATGCGGGGGCTGGATGAAGCAGGATTCGGGACTGTCAGTCCTCGAGCTGCTTGCAGTCATGGCTCGGCCAGACTTCTGAGCCGTCGCCGACGTGCACGTTGAAGTAGCCGTGGCCGCAGAGGTAGACCTCGCCCTTGTCCCCAGTCTCGGTGTTCATCACCATCGGACGCTTGCCCGACTTCAGGCTTTCGCAAATGTGCTCATAGGTGTAGACATCCATGGATGTCCTCCTTTCCGTCCGGTAAATACAGGCCGGACCAGTGTCTACTCCTATTATAACAGGGAGCGCAGTCCTGTTGCACGGCCGGACAGGTCTTTTCCGGCCCCGCCCCGGATTCATTTCAGCAGGCGTTTGACCAGGTCCTGGTACTTGCGCTCGATGACGTGGCGTTTCTTTTTCAGGGTGTTGGTCAGCTCTTCGCCGACCTTGAATTCATCCTCGAGAAAACTGATGTTGCGCAGCTTTTCGTAGGGCTTGAAGCCTCTTTTCGGCTGCAGCAGGCGGTTGATCTCCTGCCGGATGCGCTCGACCACCCGCTTGTCGTGCAGAAAATCCTCGGTTTCGCTCAGTACTTTGGAAATCTTGCTGGCGACGAACTCCTTCAGTTTTTCCCGGTCGGGAACGATCAAGGCGCCCAGCCCCTTCTGATCCTGTCCGACCAGCACCGCGTCACTGACGAAGGGGAGCATGGTGATGGTCGCCTCGATGTTGGTCGGGTCGATGTTCTCGCCGCTGGCCAGAACGATGATCTCCTTGGAGCGGCCGGTCAGCACCAGCTCGCCGCCCAGGGTCAGCTTGCCCAGGTCGCCGGTGTTGAAGAAGCCGTCCTCGGTGAAGGACTTGCGGTTTTCCTCGTCGTTGTTGTAGTAGCCCGGCATCACCTGCGGCCCGCGCACCTGCACCTCGCCTTCCCGGCCGGGCGGAACTTCGTTTCCATCCTCGTCGACGATGCGGATTTCGGTGCCCGGGAAGGGCGGCCCCAGGGTACCGAAGATTTCGCAATGCAGGCCGCGGCCGGCGATCCCCGGTGCGCATTCGGTCATGCCGTAGGCGTTGGCGATGCGGATGCCGATGGCGTCGAGCCATTGGTCGAGATACGGAGGGAGGGCACCGCCGCCACTGATGGCGATGCGCAGCCGGCCGCCGAATTTTTCCTGCACCAGGCTCAGCTTGCGCTGGGCCAGGCGGTAGAGGGGCCAGAGCAGTGCGCAGTTGCCGAGGGCCGCCAGCTTGCGCCAGATGCGCACCGGAAGGGGCACCGGCGCAAAGCGCGGCAGGTGGCCGCGTAATTCACGGGCGCAGCGGCGGTAGCGGGCCGATACGGCGACCAGTCCCAGGAACAGGCGCGCTTTGCTCGGGCTCTGTTTTTCCAGGGCGTTGTTGACCTTGGTGTAGAGGGATTCCCACAGCCGCGGCACCGAGGCGACCAGAGTTGGCCGGTAGCGGGTCAAATCGTCGGAGAAGGTCTTCAGCGACGAGTAGACGGTACAGCTGCCGGCGGCAATGGCGATGTACTCGACCGCCCGTTCAAAGATGTGCCAGGTGGGTAGAATCGACAGCCAGCGGTCCTCGTGGGTGAGATTGATCAGCTTCGGCAACTCCTCGACCTGGTAGAGCAGGTTGCGGTGCAGCAGCTGCACTCCCTTGGGGGTGCCGGTAGTGCCCGAGGTGTAGACCAGGGTCACCAGGTCGTCACGGCCAAGCTGGTCGGCCAGCCCTTTGAACCAGGCGACATCCTCGTCGGTGATGGTGCGGTCCTCGAGCAGGTCCTGGTAGGCGTAGACCGGCCGCAGAAACTTGTGGCGCTTTTCCGAGGCGATGATGAAGCGGATCTTCAGATCCGGGAGCTGGTCGATGACTTCCTGATGCTTCTTGAGCAGTTCGTCGGTTTCGCAGATCAAAAATTCGCAGCCGGAATGGCGCATGATGAAATCGAGTTCCTGACTGGGGACTTCGCTGCCGCGCGGCACGCTGACCGCTCCCAGGGCCATCAGTGCCATGTCGGTTACGATCCAGCCGTAGCGGTTGTCCGATAGCAGCAGCACCCGTGTGCCTTTACGGATATGTTTTTCGGCGAAAGCCCGGGTCAGCAGCAGGACGTCCTCGAAGAACTTGCGGTAGCTGACCTGAAATTCCTGGCCGTCGGCCCGGTAGATGAAGGCGGCGCGGTCGGCGTGTTTCTCGCAGGTGTTGAGAAAGACGTGGAAGAGGGTTTCGTAGCGAAAGGTCTGCGGCATGGTTCGGCTCCGACAGGTTGTTCTTTTGACCTGAATCCACAAGTATCATGCCGAATGGAGAGTGCAAGTGCCTGGCCTGAATGGGTATTCAAAAATCCTGGGCGTGCCCGAAGGTTCGCCGGTGATTTTTGAGAAGCTCAGGCAGGTTGATGGCTTGTCCTGTCCGTCGGTGATGAGCTCACGGATTCGGATCCAATTCAACTTCTACCGGCAGAAAGCCCAAGATACAAGCGGAAAATGCCCGGCCGGCGGATAAGGCAATTCTTGGTGCGCACATCCGCCATTTGCTGCGAAAACTGGTAAAATTCAGACTGTAACCTGAATCAGTGAATTCATACCGGCTGGAGAGTGCATGTGCCTGGCCTGAATGTGTTTTTCAAAAATCTTAGGCGCACCCCATAGGTTCGCCGGTGATTTTTGGGAAACGCAGACAGGTCAATTGAGGTGAGCTGTCCACTGGTAATGAGCTGACCGATTCAGGTGCAATGGATGTCCGGCCGTCCCTCCCGCGGTAGGCCGGCAACGAAAAAGAGGGAGAGGCTGCCATGCGCGTCGAAACCGATGTCAAGCTGGGATTCAAGGATGTTCTCATCCGCCCCAAGCGTTCGACCCTGAAAAGCCGGTCCGAGGTGGTCCTGGAGCGGGAATTCACCTTTCTGCACAGCCGGCGGCGCTGGAAGGGCGTCCCCATCATCGCCTCCAACATGGACACCGTCGGCACCTTCGAGGCGGCGACGGTGCTGGCCCGGCACGGGCTGCTGACCGCCATCCACAAGCACTACGGCCTGGACGCCTGGCGGGCCTTTCTGCAAGACCGCGACGAGGCGATCGGCGAGCGGGTGATGGTCAGCACCGGCACCCGGGACGAGGACTACACCCAGCTGCGTTCCATTCTGCAGGAATTTCCGCAGCTACATTTCATCTGCATCGATGTTGCCAACGGCTACGCCGAGGCTTTTGTCGAATTTGTCGCCCGCGTGCGGCAGGAGTATCCCGACAGGACCATCGTCGCCGGCAACGTGGTGACCGGCGAGATGGTCGAGGAGCTGCTGCTGACCGGCGCTGACATCGTCAAGGTGGGCATCGGTCCCGGTTCGGTCTGCACCACCCGGGTGAAGACCGGGGTCGGCTATCCGCAACTTTCGGCGGTGATCGAATGCGCCGACGCCGCCCATGGCCTGGGAGGACGCATCATCTCCGACGGCGGCTGCACCTGCGCCGGCGATGTCGCCAAGGCCTTTGGCGGCGGCGCCGATTTCGTCATGCTTGGCGGCATGCTGGCCGGTCACGACGAGAGCGGCGGCGAGCTGGTGCAGCGCAGCGGCCGGCAGTACAAGCTCTTTTACGGCATGAGTTCGGCGACGGCGATGGAAAAATACGCCGGCGGCGTCGCCGACTACCGCTCATCCGAAGGGAAGGTAGTCGAAGTGCCCTATCGCGGTCCGATCGAGTCGACGGTGCTTGACATTCTCGGCGGTCTGCGTTCGGCCTGCACCTATGTCGGGGCCGGGGCGCTGCGGGAGCTGTCGAAGCGAACGACGTTTATTCGGGTGATGGAGCAGGAAAGCCGGGTTTTCGGCTGACGAGGGGCGAGAGAGCATGATTCCCCTGTCGGTTCACGGCAGAATGGAAAGGATGGACGGATGAGGCGGGCGGATTTCGAACGGCTGGTGGAACGGACCCTTGCCGCCCTGCCTTCGCCCTATGCCGAGCGGCTGCTCAACCTTGTCATCCTGGTCGAGGACCGGGCCGATGCCGAAACTCTGGCCGAAGTCGGCTATGACGATCCCGCCGAGCTGCTTGGCTATTTTCGCGGCACGCCGCTGACGCTTAGGACGCACGACCAGATCGATCTCGGTCCGGACATGATCTTTCTCTATCAGGAGGCGATCGAGGACGAGGCGCGTTGCACGGGGCTGTCGGTCCGTCAGGTGGTGCGCGAAACCCTGTGGCACGAAATCGCCCACTATTTCGGTTTCAGTGAGGAGGAGATGGACTGCATCGAGGCACTGTGGGCAGAGGAGGAGGGCTGAGCACGTCGTCCGGCATGAGAACACTTCAGACCCGCTGCTTGTTTTTGTCGGCGGCGCGTTTGCCGGTCGGTGTTTTTCCGCCGCCGGTCTGCATCGAGGCCAGCACCATGCGCAGCACCTGGCGCTGTCTTGCCTCGTGCTTGTTCAGCACCGCCAGGCAGGTTCCCATGGGAAAGATGCGATGCAAATCTTCGGCGTCGCAGCCGGACAGGACTATGATCCGGCTCTTGTCGACCCCGCGATGCTTGGCATAGTGCAGCAGCTTGCTGCCGTCCATTCCAGGCATTTCGAGATCGATCAGAAGCAGGTCGATATCGGGGCCGATGTCGCGCAGACCGGCGACGGGGTTGCTGTGGGTGATGACCTCGAGGGCCGGGAAATCCTGGTTGATGCTTTTCCGGAGAGTGTCGAGGAAGAGCGGGTCGTCATCGATAATCAGTATGCGCCGCATGTACTGGTTCCCTTTGTTTCTGTTGGTTTTCCTGTTTTCATTCTACCCGTTTCCGGCCCCGTTTGCAGGTTGCGGGGAGGACTCGTCGAGCGGCAGTTCCGTGGTGCGGTGCACGGTACGCAGGGCGAATGAGCTTTGCACCCGCAGCACGCCGGGCAGGCTGGTCAGCTTTTCGTGGATCCGCATGTAGTCGTTGGCGCTGCTGACGCAGATGCGCAGCAGGTAATCGAAGTCGCCGCTGATCAGGTAGCATTCCATCACCTCGGACACCTGACGCACTGCGGTTTCGAAGGCGGCCAGGCGTTCCGCCTGCTGGCCGTCGAGGGTGATGCGGACAAAGACGGTGCCGTCGCGGTCGATCGCCTGCGGATTGACCAGCATGACGTAACGGTCGATGACGCCCGTTTCCTCGAGCTGGCGCACCCGGCGCAGGCAGGCCGATTCCGACAGGCCGACCTGTTCGGCGAGCTGGACGTTGCTGAGACGGCCGTTGCGTTGCAGCGCCCGCAGGATTGCCCGATCTATGGAGTCGAGTTCGATTTCTGACATGAAATTGCTCAATATTTACTTTGTATAAAAGATTATTGCGTCACACTGGGTTGGCGTCAAGGAAAACGCAAGAACATTTGTGCATTTTCCTGGTAAACTTTTTGATAAAAACAGACAGGGGGGAGGCGGCGATGATTGTCGGCATTCTCAGGGAAATCAAGGCGAACGAAAACCGTGTCTGCATGACGCCGGCCGGCGTCGAGACGCTGCGCGAAGGTGGGCACCAGGTGCTGGTCGAAAAGGATGCCGGTTTGGCGTCGGGCTTTCCGGACAGCGCCTATGTCGAGGCCGGGGCGGAGATTGTGGCCGAAGCGGCGGAGATCTACGCCCGGGCCGAGATGGTAATGCACGTCAAGGAACCGCAGCCGTCGGAATATCCGCTGATCCGGCCGGGGCAGATCGTTTTCACCTATTTTCATTTCGCCGCCAGCGAGGAGCTGACGCGGGCGATGATGGAGCGCAGGGCGGTCTGCATCGCCTACGAAACGGTGACCGATGCGCACGGTGGCCTGCCGCTGCTGATACCGATGAGCGAGGTGGCGGGACGCATGGCGGCCCAGGAAGCGGCCAAGTACCTGGAGCGGGCGCAGGGCGGGCGTGGGCTGCTGCTCGGCGGCGTAGCGGGCGTGCCGCCGGCGACCATCCTGGTCATCGGTGGCGGTACCGTCGGCACCCAGGCGGCGCTGATGGCCTGCGGCCTTGGGGCCAAGGTCTATCTACTCGACGCCAGCCTGCCCCGGTTGCGCCACCTGGACGAAGTGATGCCGAAAAATTGCTTTCCCATCATGTCGTCGCCGGCCACCATCCGCGAGCTGGTGCGGGAAGCCGACGCTGTTATCGGAGCGGTGCTGCTGCGCGGCGCCAAGGCGCCCAAGCTGATCACCCGCGACATGCTCAAGACCATGAAAAAGGGGGCCGTGCTGGTCGATGTGGCCATCGACCAGGGAGGCTGTTTCGAGACATCCCGGCCGACAACCCATCAGGATCCCATCTACGAGGTCGACGGCATCATCCACTACTGCGTGGCCAACATGCCGGGCGGAGTGCCGCTGACCTCGACTCTGGCCCTGACCAACGCCACCCTCCCCTACGCCAGGAAACTGGCCGACAAGGGCTGGCAACGCGCCGTACGGGAGGATGGGGGCCTCAGGGCCGGTCTCAATATCATCGACGGGCAGGTTGTCTGCGCCGGGGTGGCTGAAGCTTTCGGCCTGCCCCTGGCCGAGGTCAATTCCTTTCTCGGATGAGGTTCCGTCCAATCCCGCAGATTTTCCAGGCGGTCGATCCCGTGTCAACCGGCCGGCTGAAAGCTTTCCAGTCGCTCGAGAAAAGCCGGCAGCTGCCGGCTTTTTTTCAATTGTTTGACCAGCGGCGCAAGCTCCGGGTCCTCGATGAAAACGAGGACATTCTTGATCTTGTCCAGGACCTGTTTCTCACCGCAGAACCGCTGCTGATAGAGGGGCAGCAGTTCCATCAAAAAACTCTTCAGCTCCTGCAGCCGGGTTTCCGGAGTCCTTTCGGCGGGCAGCGTTCCCCGCAGGCGGCTGAAAATGAGGGGATCGGCTATGGCCGCCCGTCCGATCATCAGCCCGACGGCGCCGGTCAGCTTCAGGACCCGTTCGGCGTCGTCCTTTCCCCGGATGTCGCCGTTGGCGATGACGGGCAGGCGGGTGCGGCGGACCACCTCCGCCGTGATGGCGTGATCGGCGGCGCCGGCGTATTTCTGGACCACCGTGCGCGGGTGCAGAATCAGCCAGTCGACGCCGGCATCCTCGATCAGGGGGAGGAGCCCGAAAATCTGCCCCGGGTCGTTGTAGCCGCAGCGGATTTTGACCGACAGGTCGCCGTCGACGGCCCGGCGCAGGGCCGGCAGCAGTTCCGCCAGCTCTTCAGGTTTGGCCAGCAGGGCGCCACCGGTGGCGGCGGTGGTCATGCGGCCGTAGGGACAGCCGAGGTTGAGATTGAGATGCCTGGCTCCGGCGTCCTGGGCGATACGCGCGGCCTCGATCAGGGGGCCGATTCCGTGCCCGACCAGCTGCACCACCAGCGGCACGCCTTCCTGCATCGCCGCTAGCTCTTTCTGGTCGCGGCGGGAAAAACGTTTGCGGCTGACGGGACTGACGCGCAGGAATTCGGTGAAGACCACGTCCGGGCGGCTCTGGCGGATGATCACCGAGCGCAGGGCCGGGTTGGTCAGCCCCTGCATGGGCGCCAGCATCAGCGGTGTGGTTTTTGGCTGCCAGGGTAGGGGACGCGGTGAACTCTGCGCGCTGTTCATGGCGCAGGAGCATAACCGATTCGAAGATTCGGGTCCAGAGGCGGTGCCGGAGGCATCACCCCGCCGGCAATCAGAACGCCGGCAAAGGGCGAAAATCGGCGGCTGAAAAAAATAACCGCAGCCGCCCAGGGGGCGGATCAAGAATGAGTGACGGTCGGTTCGGATGAAGTCATCTGCTGCTCCACTGGGCCCAGTTACGGCAGGACACACCTCTTCGGTCGGCCGGATTTTTGATGTGGGTCAAGTTATCCGGCCTGTCGTTGAGGTAGACTTACCTCTATGGAAATCAGGATTTTAAAAAAAACCACCGTTTTGCGTCCGCTGGTTCAGTGGCTGTTTCTCGCCTGGTGCCTGTTTCTCGGCGTCCAGTTCAGCCTGTTCGTGCATCACTACCGCAGTTTCGGCCAGACGCCCGATTACTGGCGGCCGCCCGGCGTCGAGGGCTTTCTGCCCATTGGTGCCCTGGTGAGTCTCAAGCACTGGCTGGTGAATGGCGAATTCGACACCGTCCACCCGGCTGCGCTGGTGCTGCTGCTGACCTTTTTCGCCATGGCGCTGCTGGCGAAAAAGTCCTTCTGTTCCTGGCTCTGCCCGGTTGGAACCCTGGAGGAGGCGCTCTGGAAGCTGGGGAGAAAACTCTGCGGGCGTAATCTTGTTATCTGGCGCTGGCTCGATATCCCTCTGCGGACCCTGAAATACGCCCTGCTGCTGTTTTTCTTCAAGCTGATCATCATCGACATGCCGGCGGCGGTTTTGCGGGGATTTCTGGCTTCCCCCTACTGGGCGGTGGCCGATGTGCGCATGCTCGATTTTTTCATCAGGCCCTCCGGGCTGAGTCTGGCGATTATCCTGGGACTGGCCGTCCTGTCGGTTTTCTACCGGAATTTCTGGTGCCGCTATCTCTGTCCCTACGGGGCTCTGCTCGGTCTGCTGAGCATGCTCAGCCCGCTCAAGATCCGCCGCAGTGAACTGCACTGCATCGACTGCGGCGCCTGCAGCCGGGCCTGCCCGGCGCAGCTTCCGGTACAGCACAGGCAGGTGATTCGCTCCCCGGAATGTACCGCCTGCCTGAACTGCGTTTCTGTCTGCCCGCAGCCCGGGGCCCTGGCTGTCCGTCTGTCTTTCTGGCAGCGTTCGCTGCCCGGCTGGGGATTCGCCCTGGTTGTTCTGCTGTTGTTTGCCGCAGGCGTGTCCACCGGGATGCTCAGCGGACACTGGCACAGCAGTCTGACTCCGCAGGACTTTCAGCGGCTGATTCCGCTGGCCGATCGGTTTGGGCATTGACATAAGCTGTAAGAAATTCCCTCCTGGCGCCCGGTGTTCAGCATTCCGTGCTCCTTCTACAATTCTACCGCTCCCTTCGTGCGCCGGAACCGTTATCGGGGTAGAATGGCAGCAGAGGCTGCGTTTTTACCTGAATCGGCGATGAACTCACTGCTTCGGGCTTTGCCGCCGGAACGCAAGTCGGATCAGTTCCGGCCGGAGGACTGGTTATGCGGACAAAACTTGTGATCATGCTGGCAGGTGCCTTCCTGGCTGTTGCCGGTAGTGCTTTTGCCGGGGTCATCATTTCGATGAACCTGGTTGATGCCGGCGGGATAGGTCAGGCAGTTGGAACCGTAACCGCCGAGCAGACAGCCTATGGTGTGGTTTTCACTCCGCGGCTGCACGGCCTGGAACCCGGGAAGCATGGTCTTCATGTCCACCGGAATCCGAGCTGTGAGCCGAAGGAAAAAGACGGCCGGATGGTTCCGGCTCTTGCTGCCGGCGGTCATTATGATCCGGCCGGAACTGGTCACCACGGCCCTCCCTGGGGGGATGGCCATCTTGGCGATCTGCCGGTTCTGACTGTTGACAGCAATGGCCGGGCAGGCACCCCGGTACTCGCTCCCCGGCTCAGGCTGGAGGATCTGCAGGGGCGTTCGCTGATGATTCATGCCGGCGGTGACAACTACTCCGACCAGCCGGAGAAACTTGGCGGCGGCGGGGCACGCATGGCGTGCGGGGTGGTGAAGTAGGGAGAGAGGGCGTTTTTCTCCCCGCCTTACGGACTCACGTTCTTGCAGTTCGGGCAGCCCGCTTTGCGGGTTGCAGATCGAGTGGGGGGCAAGTGGGGCGCATGCTTTTACCGGGCCCTTGCCGTCGCAGACATGCAGCCCCAGGGTGAACTCCACATCCAGTCATGTGGCGGCCAGCAGCGCCTGTCGCTCGGTTTCGCTGAGGCCGGCGACGTAGTCGCGCATGCCGCGAAAGCTGTTGCCGATGAATTCCCGTTCGCGCTGCAGCAGATCCTCGTCGAGCTGGTCGATATTACGGAAAATCTCGTCCCGCTCCAGCAGCCAGTCGATGAAAGCGGCGGTATCGTTCTGTCCGCCGGCGGCGACGGCGGCCGCTCCCCTGACCCAGAGTTGCAACTGGCGGTGACCGATACGCAGATGGGTGAGCGCGTCATCGACCAGGCCGTAATGGGCGAAGACCATCCGCCGCGGTTGCAGATCGATCATCCGCTGAACCGAATCGAGGGCGACCTTCAGGATGAAGCGCGGCGGAGTTGCCGGACGCATGTAGATTCCCTCCGCGACTTCGCTGCGTACCCCGGCAACCTCGCCGGCGAACAGCAGGTCGCCGGCCAGGTAGCAGCAGTGGTGCGGGGCGTGTCCGGGAGTGAGGTGAACCTCGATCCCGGTGGTCCCGACCTTCCCGGTAAAACCGATATTTTCGGCCGGAACCGGCTGGATCTCACCGTAGGCCTCGGCGGTCCTGCCGAGGACTTTCAGTGACCCTTCCCAGAGTTTTTGCGGGGCGACCATGTGCCGCACCCCGTCCGGGTGGCAGATCACCTGCGCTCCGGGGAATTCCCGAAGCAGGGCGCCGGTGCCGCCGGCGTGATCGATATGGATATGGGTCAGCAGAATGTAGTCGACCCGCTCGATGCCGCGTCGGCGCAGTTCCGTGACCAGATGCGGGATGGTCGAGAGCGGGCCGGGATCGACCACCAGGGTCTTGCCGTTCGTCTGAAGGCACCAGGCGCTGATGAACTTGCGAAAGCCACGCAGGGCGGGTTGGTCGAGGTCGATGCAGAAGAGGTTGTCGAGGTGCATGGATGGTTCCTTTTCGGCAGATTCGTGGTGGGGCAATTGTCGTGCAGGTCGGGGAAGGAGGTCAAGGGGGCAACTTTGCCGAAATTGGCGGGGGGCGTCCGCATCCGGGCGGCCGGATATAAAACTTGACAAAAAAACTCAGTTATTTGACCCAGATCATGTTTTTTGGCTGGCAGGACGGCTAGATTGGAGCCAACCTCATCGAAGGAGAACAAAAGCCATGAAGCTGAAAGACAGTCTCGGCGAAGAGCAAATCCAGAACGTGGTCAGGCAGCATCCGCAGATCGGCGAGATTCTCAACCGCTACGAAATCGGCTGCGTCGACTGCGGCGTCGGCATCTGCCTGCTCAAGGATGTGGTTGCGATTCACGCGCTGGGCGACGAGGTCGAAGCGCGGATCGAACGGGAAATCAACGCCTACCTCGATTCTTTGGCCTGAACCTGAAACAAGAAAGAAAAAAGGAGTATCGATCATGAGCAAACTTCCCTGTGGCTGCCCCGGATCCCAGGTCCGGACCGTTGAAGCGAAAGAAATCTCCAACTCCGAGTCGACCGGCCGTCTGCAGTCCGAACTTCGCCAGTGGCCGACCCAGCTGCACCTGGTGCCGCCGAGCGCCCCCTGGCTGCAGAACGCCGACCTGCTGATCGCCGCCGACTGCGTGCCCTTTGCCTACGCTGAATTCCACCGCGATTTCATCAAAGGCAAGGTGCTGGTCAACGCCTGTCCGAAGCTGGACGACACCAGCCCCTACATCGAAAAGCTGACCGCCATGCTCAAACAGAACGATATCCGTTCGCTGACCGTGACCATCATGGAAGTCCCCTGTTGCCGCGGACTGGCGATGATGGCGCAGCAGGCGCTGCAGGCCTCCGGCAAGGACATTCCGCTCGAGGTGGTGGTGATCGGCGTGGACGGCGAGAGGAGGAACTGAGCATGAAAGCCGACGTCACGACCGTCATGGTCGAGGAGCACAAGCTGATTCTGCGGATGATCGACCTGGTGGAGAAGAACACCCGGCTGCTGGAGCAGGGACGCTTTGACGACTGGCGGTTCTACCTGGACGCGGTCGACTTCATTCGTAATTATGCCGACCGTTTTCATCACGCCAAGGAAGAGGCGACCCTGTTCACCGCCCTGGTCGCCAACGGGATGCCGGAGCAGAATTCACCGGTCGCCGCCATGCTGATGGAACACGACCAGGGGCGGGCTTTCGTGCGCGGCATGGAAGCGGCGGCGCAGAAGGCGCTGGACGGGGCGACCGACCAGGTGGCCGTGCTGGCCGAGAACGCCTACGGCTATGTCGAACTGCTGCGCAGGCATATCGAGAAAGAGGATACGATTCTCTATCCGCTGGCCGAACGGGTGCTGCCGGCCGAAGTGCGGCCGGCCATGCTCGAGGCCTACCACCGGGCCGAAGCCGAAGTCGCCGAAGATTTCAGCGAGCGTTACCGCCGGATGGTGGAGGATTACGAGGTCCGTTCGGCGGCCTGATTCAGGGTAAGTAGGTTCGGGGTGCGGGGCGAGAGGTCCAATGCTGCCGCATGGCTGCTGAAATGACCTTTTGTCCTTTGACCTTCCCCCGAAATTGTGGACAGTCCGAAAAGCTGCTACAACAGCGTCAGGAGGACTGGCATGGTTTCGAAGAGAAGGAAGTACACTCGTGA